>NZ_JBEZXU010000005.1:184007-278299 GCF_040638175.1 Actinoplanes sp. NPDC026670 | reverse complement strand
GGGCGCGGGTGCGGGCGCGGGTGCGGCGCGGGCGCGGGTAAGGGTGCGGGCGCGGGTGCGGCGCGGGTGCGGGTGTGGGGTTGGGCCTCGTACCAGCGGGTTCGTTGATTTAAGGATCTTTAATGTTCGACCCTCAGCCGTCGGGCGCAACGTGCTCGTAATCGTGGGCATGAGACGCACATACCGCCGCCCGGGCCAGACCGGGAGCAACCGCAAGATCGTGATCGGGCTCGTCGTGGCCGCTGTGGTCGGTGGCGGTATCGCCGTCGGCACCGGGCTGAGCAACGCCTCCTCCGTCTGTGACGGGATGGACCAGGCGATCCGGCAGAACCAGCAGTTCATCGCCACCCAGCGGGCCAACCCGAACTCGCAGACCGAAGCCATCGTCGCCAACCGGCAGGCCGTGATCGACCTGATCAACGTGCAGAAGAAGCAGGCCGGTTGCAGCGGCGCCGTAGCGGCCCCGCCGGCCCAGCAGGCGACGACCCCGCCCGCACAGCAGGCCACCAAGCCCCCGGCCCAGCAGGCCACCACCCCGCCCGCCAACAACGCTGGCAACAATGCGGGCAACAACGGCGGCGGCGCGGCCGGCCAGGTCGTCTGCCCGGGTTCGACGGTCACCCTCTCCGGCGAGGGCGGCGCCCCGGCCGCGTCCAGCGGCACCTTCCCGATCGGCACCACGCTGCGGGTCCGGAACCTGGACAACAACAAGAGCATCACGGTCAAGGTGGCGAGTGTCTCGGGCAGCTGCATCCTGCTCAACAACGCCGCCTTCGAGGAGGTCCGCGAGCCCGGCAAGTTCCTGATCCGGCGGGCGGTCATCGAGCGGGTCGGTTGATCGGTTCGGGCGGTCCGGGTGTTCCCGGACCGCCCGCCGCCCGATACGTTCTTTTCATGAGCGTTCCGGCACAACGCCCGCCTGAAGGCGGCACAGCGGCGATGTCGCTGCGCGGGCTCGTCAAAAACTTCGACACACGGCTGGCGGTCTCCGGGGTGAGCCTGGAGGTGCCGGCCGGTTCGTTCTTCGGCCTCCTCGGCCCCAACGGGGCCGGCAAGACCACCACACTCTCCATGGCCGTCGGCCTCTTACGGCCCGATCAGGGCCAGGCAATCCTTCTGGGGTACGACGTCTGGCGCGCCCCAGCCGAAGCGAAGGCCCTGGTCGGGGTCCTGCCGGACGGCGTGCGGATGTTCGACCGGCTGAGCGGCCCGGAGCTGCTCGCCTATCACGGCCTGCTGCGCGGCATGCCCGCCGACGTGGTCGACCAGCGTTCCCGTGACCTGCTCGACGTGCTGGAGCTGGGCAGCGGCAACCGCACCCTGGTGGTCGACTATTCAGCCGGCATGAAGAAGAAGATCGGCCTGGCCTGTGCCCTGCTGCACGCGCCCCGGCTGCTGGTGCTGGACGAGCCGTTCGAGGCGGTCGATCCGGTGTCGGCGGCGCTGATCCGGGACATCCTTCATCGGTACGTGTCGGGCGGCGGCACGGTCGTCTTCTCCAGTCACGTGCTGGAGGTCGTGGAACGGCTCTGCTCGCACGTGGCGATCATGTCGGACGGCGTGCTCCGGATGTGCGGGACACTGGCCGAGGTGCGCGGCGACCGCTCGTTGCAGGATGTGTTCGTGCAGGTGGTCGGCGGCCGGGTGGCCACCGGCTCGGAGCTCGCGTGGCTCTGACCCCCACTTCTGGGCGGGTCCCGGTCTGGGCGTTCGTCCGCCTCAAGCTGCGGATCACCGGCAACGGCCTGCGCGGCCGGCCGGCCCGGATCGCGATGTTCGTGCTCGGTCTGGTCGCGGCGTGTTTCTTCGCGATCCTCGGGCACGCCGTCTTCGCCCTGCCGGGGCTGCTGGACGAGCCGGGCGCGGCCGAGATCATGTTCCCGTTCGGCGGGGCGGTGCTGATCCTCGGCTGGGTGTTCCTGCCGCTGCTCTTCTTCGGGGTCGACAACACGCTCGATCCGGCACAGTTCGCGCTGCTCCCGCTGCGCCGCCGCACCCTGATCACCGGGATGGGCCTGGCCGCGCTGGCCGGGTTGCCGGCGCTGGCGACGCTCGCCGCGACCTCGGGCATGGTGACGTCGGCGGCCCGGCTCGGCGGTGCCGGGGCGGCTTTCGCGGGGCTGGCCGGGGTGGTCCTCGGGCTGGTGTTCTGTGTGGTGCTGAGCCGGGCGGTGATCAGCGCCTTCGCGACCGCACTGCGCTCCCGGCGGGCCCGTGACCTGGCCACCATCCTGCTCGCGGTGGTCGCCGCGTCGATCGGCCCGCTGGAGCTGACCCTGCTCGGCGTGCTGAACCGGGCGGACTGGGACGCGGTCGACTCGATCGCCCGGGTGGCCGGGTGGACCCCACTCGGCGCGCCGTACACGCTGGGTGTCGATGTCGTGGCGGGCCGGGCGTGGGCCGTACCGCTGAAGGTCCTGATCGTCCTGGCCGCCATCGGCGGTCTGCTCTGGTGGTGGAGCCGGACGCTGGAGCGGGCGATGGTCGGCACGGCCGGTGGCGGGCGGGGCCGGGGTGGCGCGTCGGATGATCGCGGTCCGGTGGATCAGCTGTTGTTCCGCTGGTCGCCGCGGAGCCGTTTCGGCGCGCTGATCGCGCGGGAGATCAGGTACTGGTGGCGGGAGACCCGGCGGCGTGCCGCGCTCGTGACCCTGGGGATGGCCGGCGTGTTCCTGCCGCTCTCCACCTCCTTCGCCGGTGGCGGGGGCAGTGCCACCGGTCTGGCGTTCGTGGTCGGCGCCATCGCCCCGATCGCGCTGGCCAACCAGTTCGGGTACGAGGGCAGCGCCTACGCCACCAACCTGGCGACGGGTGTTCCGGGGCGTCTCGAGGTGCATTCCCGGGCCGCCGCACACGCCCTGTTCACGGTGCCGTTGCTGCTGCTCGTGGCGGTGGTGACGGCTCTGCTGGAGGGCCGGCCGGAGGGCATCGCGACCCAGCTCGGCACGCTGCTGGCCACCTATGGCGCGGGCCTGGCGCTGGTGATGCCGATCTCGGTGCGGGCCGCCTATGCGCTGCCGGACACCACCGGGCCGTTCTCGCTGTCGTCGGGTGGCGGGTTCAGCAAGACGCTGCCCGGTCTGGCCGCGCTCTTCGGCGCGCTGATCGCCGGGATCCCGGTGCTGGTGCTCACGTTCTACTGGCCGTGGCTGGGGCTGCCGGTGGGCGTGCTCTACGGCGGCGGCGCCTACCTGCTCGGCGCGCATCTGGCCGGCGCGATGCTGGATCGCCGGATGCCCGAGTTGCTGGCCGCGGTGACCCCGCGCTAGCGGATTCTCCGCAGTCCGTCGCGTCTGACGAAGATCACGCGCCGCTCGGTCGCTTCGCCGGTCGGGCCCAAGACGTAGCCGTCGATCCACAACCAGCCGTCGTACGTGATCCGCGGGTCGACCCGGATCACCCGGAAGGTCAGCGCCCTCGAACCGGCAAATTGGACACTGGCCGCGGCGCCCACATGGAGCACCTCCCCGGCCTGGGGCAACGCGTCGCTGATGGTCCGCCTCCCATCCTCGCCGCCTATGACATTACACAAGCGGAAGGCCTGGTCACCGGCCACAGAGGACGTTCAGTAAGGTTTCCGTCACACTGCGTGCCGGAGGCCTTCCTCGCGGACGAAGATGCGCCGACGCTGAAGCGCGGTGCCGGCCTGATCGAGGACGTAACCCTCCAGCCAGATCCAGCCGTCATAGGTGGCTCGCGGATCGACCCGGATGATCCGGAGAGTCAGCGCGCGATCGCCGGAGAACTGGACGCTCGCCTCCGGCCCGACGTGAACGACGTCCCCGGGGCGCAGCATCACCTGACTCATCCCTCGAAAATAGTTGTTGATCAATCACATCGGGTAGCGGCATGCGCAATCTGTAAATCGGCAGAATGAGCGGATGACGACCGACGAGCCGGGTGGGCGCATCCACTCCACCGATCCGTTCGCCGTGCCGGACACCGAGAAGTCGCAGGTACGGCGTCTGCGCGGCCGGTTCGCGGCAACCGTGACGCTGTGGACCACACCCGGTCCGGCCGGTCTCACGGTGTCCTCCGCGATGATCGCCGACGGCGACCCGGGCCGGGTGCTCGGTCTGATCGACGAGGAGAGCGACTTCTGGGAGGCGGTCTCGGCGGCCGGGCGGTTCGCGGTCACCCCACTCGGCCCGGACGACAGGCAGCTCGCCGACCGGTTCGCCGGTCTCTTCCCGGCGCCCGGCGGGCTGTTCGCATCAGGCGAGTGGGAGCAGACCGCGTACGGCCCGGTGCCCGCGCACGCCACCACCTGGGCGGGATGTGCCCTGGACAGCAGCCGCCCGTGCGGGTGGGCCGTGCTACTCGACGGAGTGATCGAGACGGTCCGGACCGGCTCCGCGGGCAGTCCTCTGGTCCACTACCGGGGTAGGTACACCCAGCTGGCCTGACTGCCGCTCAGCGCATTCAGACCACCACTCAGCGCAGACCCCGACCGGCGGACGGTGACACGGCTCACTCCTTCGTACGGTGCCGGAAAGTCATCCCCCACGAAGGTGGTGAATCCCGTGCCGGCATCCGCCGAGAGATACCTCGAAGTGCAGCGCTCCGAGGAGTTCGCTCAACTACGTCATCGACTGCGCAGCTACATCTTCCCGACGACGGTCGCCTTCATCGTCTGGTACTCGCTGTATGTGCTGCTCTCCGCGTACGCGCGGGACTTCATGGCCATCAAGGTGATCGGCAACATCAACGTGGCGCTGATCTTCGGCGTCCTCCAGTTCGTCTCGACGTTCGGGATCGCCTGGCACTACTCGCGGTACGCCGCGCAGAAGCTGGACCCGCTCGCCGACGACATCTACAAAGAGATCGACAACGGCCCGTCGGCCGAGCCCGCAGCCGCCGCAACCGACGGGGGCAAGGCCTGATGGCCCCGCAGATCCTCGCGGCCGAGGCGGCCGCCGGCTCCCGCTCGCTGACCATCACGCTGTTCCTGATCTTCGTGGCGATCACCCTGGGCATCACCATCTGGGCCAGCCGCCAGACCAAGACGGCCACCGACTTCTACGCCGGCGGCCGGCAGTTCTCCGGTTTCCAGAACGGCATGGCGATCGGCGGCGACTACATGTCCGCGGCGTCGTTCCTCGGCATCGCCGGCATCATCGCCCTGTACGGCTACGACGGCTTCCTCTACTCGATCGGCTTCCTGGTCGCCTGGCTGGTGGCGCTGCTGCTGGTCGCCGAGTTCCTGCGTAACTCGGGCCGGTTCACCATGGCCGACGTGCTGGCGTTCCGGATGCGGCAGCGCCCGGTCCGTACCGCCGCCAGCGTCTCCACCATCGTGGTGTCGATCTTCTACCTGATCGCCCAGATGGTCGGCGCCGGCGCCCTGGTCTCGCTGCTGCTCGGCATCAAGCCGGGCGCCACGTTCCTGGGCATGGACGCGAACACCGCCAAGGTCGCCACGATCGTCCTGGTCGGCGCCCTGATGATCATCTACGTGACGGTCGGCGGCATGAAGGGCACCACCTACGTCCAGATCGTCAAGGCGTTCATGCTCATGGGCGGCGCGCTGATCATGGTGCTGATGGTGCTGGCGCACTACAAGTTCAACCTGTCGGCGCTGCTCGGTGACGCCGCCGAACAATCCGGCAAGGGTTCCGCCTTCCTGGAACCGGGCCTGCGCTACGGCGTCGAGACCGCGGGCGACGCGGCCAAGACGTTCTACAGCAAGATGGACCTGCTCTCGCTGGGTCTCGCGCTGGTCCTCGGCACCGCCGGCCTGCCGCACATCCTGACCCGCTTCTACACCGTTCCGACCAGCCGGATCGCGCGCAAGAGCGTGCTCTGGGCGATCGGCATCATCGGCACGTTCTACCTGTTCACCCTGGCTCTGGGCTTCGGCGCGGCGGCTCTGGTGGGCGGCGCGAACATCACCGCGCAGGACAAGGCCGGCAACACCGCGGCCCCGCAGCTCGCCCAGCAGCTCGGCATCGACTACCTCGGTGGCGAGACCGGTGGCGCGATCATGCTGGCGGTCATCGCGGCGGTCGCCTTCGCCACCATCCTGGCCGTGGTCGCCGGTCTCACCCTGGCCTCGTCGTCGAGCCTCGCGCACGACTTCTACGCCAGCGTGATCAAGCGCGGCAACGCGTCCGAGCGGGAGGAGGTCCGGGTCGCCCGGATCGCCGCCCTGATCATCGGCGCGCTGGCCATCGCACTGTCCATCTTCGCGCAGAGCCTGAACGTCGCCTTCCTGGTGGCGCTCGCGTTCGCGGTGGCGGCGTCGGCGAACCTGCCGGCGATCCTCTACTCCCTGTTCTGGCGGCGGTTCAACACCGCGGGCGCGCTCTGGTCGATCTACGGCGGCCTGACCTCTGCGGTGCTCCTGGTGTTCTTCTCGCCTGTGGTGTCCGGCTCGGCCACCGCGATGTTCCCGAACGAGGACTGGCACTTCTTCCCGCTGTCCAACCCGGGCATCATCTCGATCCCGCTCGGCTTCTTCTTCGGCTGGCTCGGCACGGTCCTCTCCAAGGAGACCGACCCGGAGAAGTACGCGGAGCTGGAGGTCCGGTCCCTGACCGGTCACGGAGCTCACTGACCCTCTTCAGCAGTGCCACGGACCGGCGCAGTCGCCAGCGCCGGTCCGTGTCCGTGCCGTCACTCCTCCCACCTTCGTGCCGAAGCGGTGGCGACGACCCGGATCAACGCCTGGCACTACGTAACCTGGGTGACATGTCTGCCACCACCTCTCCCAGCGGCAATTCCTCCGGACGCGCGTCCGTGCCCGGGCCGGGGCGTCCCGACCAGGGCCCGCGCCCCTACGGTTCGTCTTCGCACGGTGGTGACGACTACCAGCCGGCCGGCCCCCGCGGACCGCGCCCGCCCGGCTCCACCGGTCGCGCCTACAACGGCGGTCGCCGGCCGCGACCCCGATGGGGGCGCATCGCCATCGTCGTGGGCGCAGTCGTCCTGGTCCTCGCGATCATCGGCGGCATCGTTGCGTACGGCTACTTCTCCGGCCTCGACGACAACCTGAAGCGGACCAACGCCTTCTCCGGGATCACCGCGGACCGCCCCGGCAAGACCGTCGAGGGCGCCTTCAACATCCTGCTGATCGGCACCGACTCGCGTGACCCGGACGCCGTGCAGGACAAGGCGAACCAGTGGCGCGCCGACACGCTGATCCTCATGCACGTGCCGGACGACCACAAGTCCGCGCAGCTCATCTCGATCCCGCGGGACCTGTGGGTGAGCATCCCGACCGAGGACAACGCGCCGTGCAGCACCAGCAGCCGGGCGAAGATCAACGCTGCGTTCGCCTTCGGTGGCATCCCGCGCGCGGTCCGGACCGTGGAGTGCATGACCGACGTGCGCATCGACCACGTGATGACCATCGACTTCAGTGGCTTCAAGGAGGTCACCGACGCGCTCGGCGGTGTCGACCTGAAGGTCGAGCAGGACATCACCTCGATCCACAAGCCCTTCCGTGAGTTCAAGAAGGGCATGATGCACATGAACGGGGCCCAGGCCCTGGACTGGGTGCGCCAGCGCAAGCAGTTCGCCCGGGGTGACTTCGCCCGCATGCAGCACCAGCAGGACTTCCTCAAGGCGATCATGGACAAGGCGGCGAGCAGCGGCACGCTGACCAGCCCGACGAAGCTCAACGACTTCCTGGGCTCGGTGACCAAGGCGGTCACGGTGGACGAGACGTTCTCGCTCACCGACATGGCGGTCCAGTTCCGCAACCTGCGTGGCGAGAATCTCACCTTCATCACCAGCCCCAACAAGGGCAGCGAGACCATCGACGGCCAGTCGGTCGTGGTCGCCGACCGGGAGAAGGCGCTGGCCCTCTACAAGGCGGTGGCCGACGACAAGATGGCCGAGTGGCTGGCGGCCAACCCGGTCAAGAAGTAAGCGCCGGCTGTCAGAGAGCTATGACTTCATCTTGAAACCGGAAAGACCTTCAGATGTTGTGCGAGCTGTCCGTAAGGTGATGCAGCCCCCGATCTCCCCCCTTGGAGTGCTGCATGACCGTCACGGCGAACCGGCCGTCGCCACCAGTCGTGCCGCCGGCTCCTCCGGAGAAGCCTCGTAAGCGCAGGTCACCGCTCTGGGCGCGGCTCACCACCGCGGCCGGGGCGGTGCTTCTGATCGCGAGTGGGGGCGGGCTGATCGGCGGCAAGATGCTGATCAGCCAGACCACCGAGACGATCGAGGTCCAGAACCTCACCGGCGACGCGAAGAAGACCGTCGAGGAGGGTGGCGGCGCCACCATCGACGGCCCGATCGACCTGCTGCTGATGGGTGTCGACAAGCGGGCCAGCTGGTCCGACGACACCCTGCACTCGGACACGATCATCATCCTGCACATCCCGGCCACCCACGATCAGGCGTTCCTCATCTCGGTCCCGCGGGACACCGAGGTCGAGACCCCGGCGTTCGCGCCGAGCAAGTGGGAGGGCGGCACGGTCAAGGCGACCGAGGCGTTCTACTGGGGCGCGCAGAACGGCGCCGGAGCCGCGGGTGGCGCGCAGCTGCTCGCCAAGACGCTCAAGAACATGACCGGGATCAGCTTCGACGGCGCCGCGATCATCAACTTCAACGGGTTCAAGGGCGTGATCGACGAGCTCGGTGGCGTGGACATGTGCGTCGACCAGCAGGTCACCTCGAAGCACATGGGTCTGGTCGACGGCAAGCCGGTCTACCTGACCGACGCCGAGAAGGAGGGCCTGGACCCGAAGCCGGTGGTCTACAAGGTGGGCTGCCGGGCGATGGAGGGCTGGGAGGCGCTCGACTACGCCCGCCAGCGGTACGGCCTGAAGAACGGCGACTACGACCGGCAGCGTCATCAGCAGCAGTTGCTCAAGTCGATGGCCAAGAAGGCGTCGGACAGCGGTGTGATGACCAACCCGCTCAAGATCAGTTCGCTGATCAAGTCGGCGGGCAAGGCCTTCACCCTGGACATCGGCGACATCGAGCTCACCGACTTCGCGCTCGGCCTCAAGGACGTCGCGGCCAACGACATGGTGCTGCTGCGGACCAACAGCGGCACGTTCTCCAGCAACGGCAACGGGCGTGAGCAGTTCCAGGAGATCAGTCTGCAGATGTTCCAGGCGGCGAAGAAGGATGAGCTGGGCCAGTTCGTGCTGGATCACCCCGAGGTCGTGGCGAACGAGAAGTGATCCCCGCCTAAGCTAGGCGGGTGTTCGGACCTCAGGTTCCCAGCGTCACCGCTGACCAAGTCGACCCCGGCGTCTATCTGCTCGATGTGCGCGAGCCCGACGAGTGGGAGGCCGGCCACGCGCCGGGCGCCCACCACCTGCCGATGATGGAGATCCCGGCCCGGATGGCCGAGGTGCCCACCGACGGCGAGGTGGTCGTGGTGTGCCGCGCCGGCGGGCGTTCCGGCCAGGTCGTGGCCTATCTGATGAACAACGGCTGGGACAATGTGCGCAACCTCGACGGTGGCATGCAGTCCTGGGCCGGCCTCGGCAAGGACGTCGTCACCGACAACGGGCAGCCGGCCCGCGTGCTGTGACTACCGGGTACCGCCCACTGGTCTTCGCGCACCGCGGCGGGGCCGACGCGCTGCCCGAGCACACGCTCGGCGCCTACCTGCGGGCGCTCGACGAGGGCGCCGACGGGCTGGAGTGTGACGTCCGGCTGACCAGGGACGGGCATCTGGTCTGCGTGCACGACAGCAAGCTGGACCGGACCAGCGACGGCCGGGGCCGGGTCAGCTCGAAGACCCTGGCCGAGCTGGACGCGCTGAACTTCGGTTCCTGGCATCCCGGCTACCCGGCCGACGCCGAGCTGCCCGACCTCGCCCGGCTGCTCACGCTGGAACGGCTGCTGGAGGCGGTGCTCGACTCCGGCCGTCAGGTGCGGCTGCTGATCGAGACGAAACATCCGTCCCGTTACGGCGCCGAGGTGGAGCGCCGGCTGATCCGGATGCTGCGGCACTACGGCCTGGCCGACCCGAAACCGGACGACGGCGTACAGGTCACCGTGATGTCCTTCGCGGCGCTCGCGCTGCGCCGCGTCCGGGCGCAGGCCCCGGGTCTGCCCACGGTCTATCTGATGGAGTTCGTGCCGCCCGGCGCCGGCCGGGGCCGGCTGCCGTTCGGCGCCCGGACCGCCGGGCCCGGCGTCGAGTTGATCAGAGCGCGCCCGTCACTGTTGCCGTCGATCAAGGCAGCCGGGCATCAGGTGTACGTCTGGACGGTCAACGAAGAGGCGGATCTGAGTCTGGTGCTGGAGCACCGCGTGGACGGTGTGATCACCGACCGTCCCCGGTTCGTGCTGGATCTCCTCGACCAAATGTGACGTGCACCACTAAGGGCTGGTCGTCCCAAGGATTCGCTCAGGTTCATCTGCCCAAAACCCCGCGAGCGAGGCAAACTCGCAGACATGCCGGACCGCCCCGACTACGCGGCCCTGACCCGCGGTCAGGTCGCGATCCTCGGCCGCCTCAACTCGGGCGACGCCGGGCTGTCCGTGCTACAGCAGTTGGTCGCTCTGGCCGAGGAGTCACTGGGCGCGACCGGCGCCGCCTTCGTCGAGACCGCGGCCGACCACGGCCGGATCATCGTGGCCACCGGGGTGTGGGCGCCGGCGCTGGGCCGCCGGGTCGACCGCCAGCCCGATCCCGATCCGGTCGCCGGTCTTGTGGAAGGCCTCGGCGCCGCCCATGTGGCCGGCATCAGATGTGAGCACCGCGGCCGTCGGGTCGGCTCGCTGCACGTCTGCCTGGAGAGCGAGCCCCTGCCGGAGTTCGGCTTCGTGCTGGAGCTGCTGGCCGGTCTGGTCGGCCGGCTCTACGGGCTGAACGCGGGTCTGCCGGCCCACGACGACCCGAAACCGGACACCGACCGCGATCTCTGGGTCGCGGTCACCAGTCACGAGCTGCGCACCCCGGTCACCGTGATCAAGGGATATGCGGACACTCTCACCAACCACTGGGACAGCCTGGGCGAGCCGGGCCGGCGCGAGGCGGTCCGGGTGATCGGCGCCCGGGCCGGTGAGCTGGCCCGCCTGGTGGACCGGCTGCTCTCCGCGGCAAGCGAGGAGGACGGCGCGGTCGGCGCGTCCCCGGCCGGCCCGTTCGACCTGGTGGAGGCGCTGCGCGAGGCGGCCGAGACGCTGCCCGCCGATCTGCGCGGCCGGCTGCTGCTGACGGACATGCCCACCGACCTGCCGAAGGCGTACGGGTCACGCGACTCGATCGCCACCATCCTCACCGAGTTGACCACCAACGCCGAGAAGTATTCGGATCCGGACACCACGGTCGAGGTGTGTGCCGGCACCGACGACGACACGCTCCGGTTCCGGGTCGCCGACCGGGGTGCCGGCATCGCTCCCGAGCACGTGGAGCACGCCTTCGACCGCTACTGGCAGGCCGACTCGGTGCACCACCGGGCCGGTGCCGGGCTCGGCCTCTACCTGGTCAGACGTCTGGTGGAGCGGCAGAACGGCTGGGTGTCGCTGCGCCCGCGGGAGGGCGGCGGCACGGTCGCCGAGGTGCGCCTGCCCCGCGCGTGAACCACGGCTGAGCGACTTTAGGTGGCCCATGTCACCGGATCGCGGGAACGACCGCTTACCCTGGTTCCCCGTGAGCAAGCGTCGCAAGTCCCGCGAAACCGCACCGAAGACGAAGGTGCGCGACATCTTCGTCGCCCGCCCGTTCGAGGGCCTGGCCGACGAGACGGAATGGATCGCCCTGCGCGAGCTGGTCCCGGCCGCGTCCGCGCCGCTGACCCTCAAACCGGAGATCGTCGAGGAGTACGGGGACCGTCCGGTGACCCTGTCGACGGTGCTGCCGATGGCGTGGCCGGCCATGTCCCGCCGCGACGGGCAGGTCTTCATCGGCCTCCAGCGGCACGTCCAGTCCGGTGACGTGTCCCGTGACCTGGCCGTCGCGATCCTGAACGCGCTCCAGACCGAGCCCGGCAACACCGTGTCGGTGCCCGCGCTGCCCGGCGAGGGTCTGCGCCTGCAGGACATCCTGGTCGACAACCCGCTCGAGATCACCATGCACGAGGGTTTCGAGTACTGGCTGGACCCGGAGCAGATGCAGGACGCCACCGTGAAGGCGTCGCTGGAGCGGGCCAACGCGTCGATCTACCCGACCGTGCGGCTGGCCGCGGCCAAGGCGGCGTACTGGTGCCGGGTCGCCCCGGACAAGAGCCACGTCCGCTGGGTGCTCAGCGAGCCGGAGGACAAGGCACTCGACGCGCTGTCCCGGCTGTCCGCCTCGGGTGACCTGCTGCTCGGTGCGGACACCAAGTTCGCCGGCATGTTCCGGGCACACGGTCTGCTGGTGCCGGTGTGGGACGTGCCGGGTGAGCCGGAGGGCGCCGAGTTCGAGGCGGCGCTGGCCGACTTCGCCAAGCGCTACACCGACATCCTGGCCGTGGACGAGCCACTGGACGCCGCCGCCCGCCGCGCGAAGCAGGGCCTGATCGGCCGCCAGCTCACGCTGCGCTGAGTTTTCGCTGGATACGGCCGGTGCTCCGGCCGTACCCCCGCAAACTGCTCTTGATCTTCAACGCAGTGGATCGCGCTGGATGGGGCAGCTCATGCAGCGTGGGCCGCCGCGGCCCGAGCCCAGCTCGGAGCCGCTGATCCGGACCACCTCGATGCCGGCCCGCTCCAGTTGGGCGTTGGTTTCGACGTTGCGTTCGTAGGCGACGCAGAGCCGGGGCGCGATGGCGAGCGTGTTGTTGCCGTCGTCCCACTGTTCGCGTTCGGCGGTGACCGGGTCGAGACCGGTGTCGATGACCCGCAGCCGGTCGATGCCCATCGCCTCGGCCGCCGCCTCCAGGAACGGCCGGGGCGCGCCGACCCGCAGCTCGTCGCCCACCGCGGTGACCGTCCACGCCTGGAGACTGTGGGCCAGGTTCGGGTACATCACCACGGCGTCGACGTCCACCATGGTGCAGACGGTGTCCAGGTGCATGGTGGCGCGTTCCTGGGCGATCGGCACGGCCAGCACGGTGTGCGCCAGGCCGGCCGCGATGACCCGCTGGGCGAGCCGCTCGGCGCCGGCCGGGGTGGTCCGCTCGCCGACCCCGATGGCCAGCACCTCCGGCGCCAGGACCAGCACGTCCCCACCCTCGACGTGTTCCAGCGACGGGTCGAAGAGCAACTCGGTGCCGGCGAACCGGGGATGGTGCCGGTAGATGGCGTGGGTGAGCGTGGTCTCCCGCCGGCGGGCCCGCATGGCGAGGCTGGTGACCGCCACCCGATCGCGCACCCAGACCGACGAGTCCCTGGTGAACAGCAGGTTGGGCAGCGGGTCGATGACGAAGTCGTGCCTGTCCATCATCTCGTAGACGAGCCCGCCACCACCCGACTTGATCTCCTCATGGGCCAGGCCGGCGACCAGGATCTCGCCCAACCGGTCCGGGTCCTGATCGGCCAGGTAGCCGGCCACGGTGGCCCGCAGCGAGTCACCCAGGCGGCGGGCGGACAACACACCGGCGGTCAGTTCGGCCCTCGCCTCCGGCAGGGTGAGCGTCTCGGCCAGCAGTTCACCCAGGTAGAGAACCTCCACACCACGACTGCGAAGCGCCTCGGCGAACGCGTCGTGCTCCTCCTGGGCCCGGCTGACCCAGGGGATCCCATCGAAGAGGAGTGAGTCGTTGTTCCTGGGTGTCAGCCGTGCGAGTTCCGCTGACGGACGGTGCAGCAGTACGGTACGGAGGCGGCTGACTTCACTGTCGACGTACACACGGCTGACGTTAGCCGGTACCGAGCGCTATCGGGTCGTGACGTTGTGACTAGATCTTGGGACGGCCATGCATCGGCAGGGGGCGGGCGATAGCTTGGGAAGGTGCACATGCACCATCCGAAAGAAGATGTTGTCGTGAATGCGGCATTCATCCATACTCACTCCCCTTTCTTTCCCACCCGCCGCCCTGTTCCGTAGGGACGCGAGCACGTACGGTAGTTGGAAAAGAGAGCCCAACTGACCTTTTGCCGGAGGTCGCAGTGACTGTCTTCCCCGCCCGCCCCGCGCTGCCCATGCCGTCACAAACGTCCACAGCCGTGGACCGAAGGCATCCGTCCTCTCTCGTGGACGAGCCGCCGCGCATCATCACACCCACCGAGTGGGCGCGCCGTCGTCGCGCCGAGCGTGGTGTCCGCCGCCTCGAGGCAGCCGGAGCACGCGCACTCACCAGGCTCGACCGCCTCGGACCGAACTGGCACATCGTGGACTGGCCGCGGACCGATGTCTCGCAGGCCTACTACGAGCCCAACCCGGCCGACGAACGGGCCGGATTCCTCGCGATCGGCCCCGGCGGCGTCTACGCCGTGACGGTGGTCGACCACGGTCGCTCCCGCGTCCTGATCGCCGGTGACGTGGTCCAGATCAACGGAAAACGCCCGGAGTACGTGGTGGAGGCCCGCAAGGACGCCCGCCGCGCCGCCAAGGCGCTCACCTCCGTGGTCGGGCTCAACGTGCCGGTGACCGCCGTGCTCACCTTCGTCGGTAACGGCGTGATCAGCGTGCACGGTCTGCCGAAGGACTGTCTCGTCTCCACCGACAAGGAGCTCGACCGCCTGCTCATCGCCGGCGGCGCGAAGATCTCCCCGTCGACGGCGAACAAGCTGTCCGCCGTCGCCCACCACCCGGGCACGTGGTCGAACTACTCTTCGTACAGCAACGGACAGACGGCCGCTGACAAGCGGCTGAGCCGCCGGTAACGTTCCTTGCGACGCCATCGCAGGGCCGGCGTTCTGCGCCGGCCCTGCGATGTGAAGAGGAGCGAGGAGGAGCCGGTGGCGCATGTTGAGCTCTCCCTCTCGGGAGCGTTCGTCCCCCAGGCCCGGACACCGTCGGAGGCCGAGTTCATCACCAGCGTCGAGCGCTGGACGATGACGGTCGCGACGGCCGACGAGCCCTGCCTGGTGATCGACGTCGAGGGCTCGATAGTCGCGGTGTCACCGTCCGGCAGTGAGCTGCTCGGGCTGGGCAAACCCGCCGACGCGGTCGGCCGGCGCCTCAACACCGCGCTACGCCTCATCGACTTCACCGCGGGCGGTGGCCGCCTCGAGGACCCGGAGGCGGAGAACATCCCGCCGCTGCTGGCCCTGCGCAGTGAGCGGCTGGCACGCGGCCTGATCCGGGTGGTTCCCGGCGACGGCGAGGCCCCGCTGACCGTCGACGCGATCTCGACTCCACTGCTGGCCGGCGGCCGGGTGGGCGGGACTCTGACCTTCCTGTCCCCGGTACGGTACTGACGTCCCTTTTGTTCGCTAAGGTGTGTCGTTTACCGCACGCGGCAACCGTTGGACGTTACAGATCCGCAACGTAGTCTGCGAACATGCTCGATCTAGACCTGTTACCGGGTGAATACGCGGTGTGTCGGCTTCCCGCCGGCTCGACCCTGCCCGCCACGCTCACCTCAGGTCCGGACGACAAGAGCGTCATCTCGGTGACCTGGGGTGTCGACGAGCTCTCGGTCATCTGCCCCAACGACCGGGTGCCCGCTGACGCCGAGGCCGACACGGCGTGGCGATGTCTGCGCGTGGCCGACCTCAACCTGGCCATGACCGGGGTGCTCGCCTCCCTGGTCGGGCCGCTCGCCGAGGCCCGCGTCAACATCGTGACCTTCTCGACCTACGACACGGATTACCTGCTCGTGCCCGCGGTCCGGCTCACCGAGGCGGTCAACACGCTCACCGCCGCCGGGCATCGGATCGCCAGCTGACAATTCAGCTCCTACCATGAGCGCGTGTCCCCCCGCACACATCTCCTCGTGCTGGCCGCCGGCCTGCTGCTCCTGAGTGCCTGCGGCGCCCCACCCGAGCCCCTGCCGACCTCTCCGCCGCTGCCCCGCGCCGGAGGCAGTGTGCCCGCGGGCAGCGCCCCGGCCGGTGGCCTGCCCCCGCCGCCGATCTACTCGGCGCCGCCGGTGGCCACCCCGACGTACACGTATCCGACCTACACGTACCCGACGCCCACGACCGGCCGGCCGACCACCACGACGCCCACCACCCCGACCGGGCCGACGCCGTCCTATGCGCCGCGGTGCACCGGCGAGCCGACCGGAGCGCAGATCGTCACCCTGGCCAAGACCAGCCCGGCCGTCCCGGACGAGAACGTGAACGTGCTCGACGGGCCGTACTGCGCGGGTGGCTGGAGCTTCACCACGATCGGGATGACCGGGGCCGAGCCGCTGTCCGTGGTCGCCACCGGCGCCGGCGCCACGCTGGAGCTGGTCACCGTCGGCACCGACGTGTGCAACCCGACGGTCAAGAAACGGGCGCCGGCCGGAATCCGCGCGATGGCCTGCGGTTCCTGACGACTAGACTTTCGAAGATGCCCGGTACGCCGCCCACCCGCTTCGCCTACCTCGGCCCCGAGGGCACCTTCACCGAGGCCGCCCTCCGCACCATCCCGGCCGCCGAGCACGGGATCCGGACCCCGGCGCGCAGCGTGCCCGAGGCCCTGGAGGCGGTCCGTGCCGGTGAGGCCGACGCCGCGCTCGTCCCCCTGGAGAATTCGGTGGGCGGCGCCGTCCCGGTCACCCTCGACGAGCTGATCACCGGCAGCCCGCTGATGATCACGCGCGAGGTGCTGCTGCCCGTCGAGTTCGTGCTCGCCGCCCGGGCGCTCACACCGCTCGCCGCGATCCGTTCGATCGCCGCGCACCCACAGGCCTCCGCGCAGTGCCGGCACTGGCTCCAGGCCAACGTGCCGGACGCGGTGGTCGTCGACGTGCTCTCCAACGCGGCCGCCGCGATCCACGCCGCGTCCGGTGAGTACGACGCCGCCCTGTGCGCCCCGATCGGGGTGGGCCGCAACAATCTCGCAGTGCTCGCCGAGAAGGTCGCCGACCGGGCCGAGGCGGTCACCCGCTTCGCCCTGCTCACCCGGCCCGGGGCGCCGACCGCGCCGACCGGCGACGACGTCACCTCGCTGGCCGTGTCGATCCGGCACGACCAGGTCGGCGCGCTTCTCGCGGTGCTCACCGAGCTGGCTGTGCGCGGCGTCAACCTGTCCCGGATCGAGTCCCGGCCGACCGGGGAGCAGCTGGGGACGTATGTGTTCTTCCTCGACTGCACCGGTCACGTCGCCGAGGCCCGCGTCGGCGAGGCCATGCAGGGTCTGCGGCGCATCTGCGCCGAGGTCCGTTTCCTCGGCAGTTACCCGAAACACCGCCTCCAGCCGGAGCCACCGGTGGCGGCGCCGCCCGGCCTGTCCGACGGCGACTTCGCCGACTCAGCGGCCTGGCTGGCCGGTCTGCGCACCGGCGACTGACCGCTCGCCCCCAACCGCCCGCTCGCCCCGACTGGCCCGCTCGCCGGGCATCAGCCCCAGCCGAGCTCGTGGAGGCGGTGCTCCTCGATGCCGAAATGGTGGGCGATCTCGTGCACCACGGTCACGGCGACCTCGTCGACCACGTCCTCCTCGGAGTCGCAGATCTTGAGCGTCGGCAGCCGGAAGATGGTGATCCGGTCGGGCAACGAGCCCGCGTAGTCCCACCCGCGCTCGGTCAGCGCGGTCCCCTCATACAGCCCCAGGAGGTCGTCTCCGCCACCCGGCGGCAGATCCTCGACCAGGAACACCACGTTGTTCATGAGCGACATCAACTCGACGGGCACCTCGTCGAGCGCCTCGCCCACCAACTCCTCGAAACGTTCAGGACTCATATCGACCGGCACACAACCCATTGTGCCCGGGTTCCCGGCGCGGCCACCCGGGGCCGCGCCGGGCAGTGCTCAGGCGAGCTTCGCGACCAGGCTGATCTCGGCGCCCGGCTTCAGCAGCCGCGAGATCGGGCAGTTCTCCTTGGCCGACTCGGCGAGCTCCTGGAACTTCGCGTCGTCGATGCCGGGGACATCGCCGACCGTCTCCAGGTCGATGCGGGTGACGCCGAACCCGGCGTCGGTCTTGTCCAGGTGGACCTTCGCCACGGTCTCCACCGAGGTCGGCGTGAAGCCGGCGTCGGCGAGGCCCTTGGAGAAGGCCATCGAGTAGCAGCCGGCGTGCGCGGCCGCGATCAGTTCCTCGGGGTTGGTCCCCTCGCCCTCCTCGAAACGCGACTTGAAGGAGTAGGCGCCGGAGAGGCCACCCTTGCCGGTCTTGACGGTGCCGGAACCCTCGATGAGGTTCCCTTCCCAGCGGGCTGAAGAAGAACGAATAGGCATGTGCAGAACGCTATCCGATATGCCGCCCGTTGGTCCGCAGACCGGGCGAGGGGTCATCATGGACGGCATGGCGGAGTCCGTGATCACCTTCGGTGGCAACGAGAAGCCCCAGCGGACGATCTTTCGTGACCTGGGACGAGACAGGCGGCTGCCCGGGCTGGTCGCCGGGCTCGGCGCGGTCGCGGCCTTCGGATCGCTGATCTCCGAGTGGCAGAGCACCACCATCCGGGACGTGGGCATCGACGGTGAGCCGCTGCCCGAGGAGCGGGTGCTGTTCGCCAACCTCCTCGATCTCGGCGGGCTGGGCGCCGGCTATCTGGTCGGGCTCCTGCTGCTGACCGTCGCGGTGGTGCTCACCCTGTTCGGGCCGGCGCCCGGCCGGGCGTATGCGAAAGTGGCCGGTCTCGCCGCCGGCGGTGTCCTGCTCGCGCTGCTCCTGGCGCTGGTGCAGCACCTCAACGAGACGAGCGCGCTGATGCCCAAATATCTGATGGCCTTCAATGTCACCCAGGCCGACTCGATGCGCACCGCACACGGCCGGGGCATGTGGTGTGCGCTGGCCGCCGTCGGTCTCGCGCTGGCGGCGCTCTGGATGCCGCCCCGTGCCCCGGCGCCGAAAGACGAGCCGGAACCGCAGGTCACCGAGGTCGACGACGCTCTGGACATGACCATCACGCCGACCACACCGTTCGCATCGCTTCCCGGCGAGCTGGACCAGCCGCACCGATCGTGACACCGGGGGATATCCGTGTGCTGATCGGACCGGGTCGCCGGTAGGCTCGACAACCGTGATTGACCTGCGTCTGCTTCGTGAAGACCCCGACCTGATCCGCGCCAGCCAGCGGCTGCGCGGTGAGTCCACCGAGCTCGTGGATGCTCTGCTGCGTGCCGACGAGGAGCGCCGGGCCAGCACCCAGCGGTTCGAGACCGTCCGGGCCGAGCAGAAGTCCATCGGCAAAGAGGTCGCCAAGGCATCCGGGGACGAGCGGGCGGCGCTGCTGGCCCGTACCAAAGACCTCGCCGTTGAAGTGAAGGCGGCCGAGGCCGCCGCGAGTGAGGCGGAGCAGGTGCTCAAGCGGGCGCACCTGGCCGTGTCGAACGTGGTGGAAGGCGCACCGCCCGGCGGCGAGGACGATTTCGTCGTGCTGCGTGAGGTCGGCGACAAACCGCAGATCGCGGCGCCGAAAGACCACCTGGAGATCGGTGAGGCGCTGCGCGCGATCGACACCGAGCGTGGCGCGAAGGTGTCCGGGTCGCGGTTCTACTTCCTCACCGGGGTGGGCGCGCTGCTCCAGCTCGGCATGCTCCAGCTGGCCATCCAGCAGGCGGTCGAGCACGGGTTCATCCCGTCGATCACGCCGACCCTGGTCCGGCCGGAGTCGATGGAGGGCACCGGCTACCTGGGGGCCCACGCCAGCGAGGTCTACCACCTGCCGGCTGACGACCTTTACCTGGTCGGGACCTCGGAGGTCGCGCTCGCGGCGTACCACTCGAACGAGATCCTCGACCTCGACGGGCCGCGGCGCTACGCGGGCTGGTCGTCGTGTTACCGGCGGGAGGCCGGCTCGCACGGCAAGGACGTGCGCGGCATCCTGCGTGTGCACCAGTTCGACAAGGTGGAGATGTTCTCGTTCTGCCGTCCCGAGGACGCCGCCGAGGAGCACCAGCGGCTGCTCGCGATGGAGGAGGAGATGCTGGCCAAGGTCGAGATCCCGTACCGGGTGATCGACGTGGCGGCCGGTGACCTCGGGTCGAGCGCGGTCCGCAAGTTCGACTGCGAGGCGTGGGTGCCGTCGCAGCAGCGGTACCGCGAGGTCACCTCGACGTCGAACACGACCACCTTCCAGGCCCGCCGTCTCAACGTGCGTTACCGGGACGAGAACGGTAAACCGCAGATCGCCGCCACGCTGAACGGGACTCTCGCGACGACCCGCTGGCTCATCCCGATCCTGGAGAACCACCAGCAGCCGGACGGTTCGGTGCGGGTGCCGAAGGCGCTCCAGCCGTTCCTCGGCGGGCGCGACGTCCTCGAACCCGCTTAATCGACTGGCAACCGGTCGGCTACCAGATGTCATAGATGCTGGTAGCCGATCGGGTGTACCGTTCTCCTTCCGTACTCCGCGGGGGTCAGCAGACCCACCGGAGGTTTCGATGAAGCCTGGGCTCCCCAAGCTGATCGCCACAGATCTGGACGGCACACTCGTTCGCAGTGACGACACCGTCTCGGCGTACACCCATGAGGTTCTCGACCGGGTCCGCGCGGCCGGCATCCGGATCGTCGCCGCCACCGGCCGCGGCCCCCGCCTCACCTCACTCACCCGTAACGACATCCGCGTCGCCGACTTCCTGGTGCTCGCGCAGGGCGGCTGGGTGCTCGACCTGGCCGACTCGACCTACCTGCGGCAGGCCCGCATGCCCGGCCGGGCGCTCGGCGAGGCCCTCGGCGCGCTCGAGTCGGTGGCCGGCCCGCTCTCGGTCATGTTCGAGGCGCTGGAGCACGACGACGCCCCGCTCTGGGGTGACTACGATCCGACCTGGCGCTACCCGGTCACCGTCGAGTCCCGGACCCGCGCCGAGTGCCTGACCGGCGAGGTGATCAAGGCGTTCGCCAGGTCGTTCCGGCTCGACGTCGACGAGTTGCTGGCCCTCGCCCACCGGGTGGTGCCGGCCGACCTCGCCACCGTCACCCAGGCCGGCCTCGACTACGTGGAGATCTGCCCGGCCGACGTCGACAAGGGCACCGGCCTGTCGGTGGTCGCCGAATCCGTCGGCGTCGACCCGTCGGACGTGCTGGTCTTCGGCGACATGCCCAACGACCTGCCGATGTTCGCGTGGGCCGGCTGGGGGCGGGTGGCCGTCGCCAACGCCCATCCGACGCTGCTCGCGGCGGCCGATGATGTGACGCTCACCAATGACCAGGACGGGGTGGCGGTCTACCTGGACCGGCTATTGTCGAGGTGATGGGATCTTTCCGGTTGGTCGCGTCCGACATCGATGGCACGCTGATCACCAGCGAGCGCACTCTCAGCCCGCGCACTCTCGATGTTCTGGGGCCGGCTTCCGGTTCCGCTGCTCCTGGTGACCGGGCGGCCGCTGCGCTGGCTGGCTCAGCTCTACGACCAGCTGCCGGGCCCGCTTCCCGCGGTCTGCGCCAACGGTGCGGTGATCTACGACCCACACACCGACGAGGTTCTGCGGGCGTCGCCGCTCCCCGTCGAGCTGCTGCTCGAGGTCACCAAGACGCTGCGTGACACGGTGCCGGACATCTCGCTGGCCGTCGAGGTGGAGGACGGGCGCGCCTTCCTCCACGAGGACACCTGGACGATCCGCTGGGAGCACGACCACTCGGTGCGGGTGATCGCCTCCCCCGAGGAGCTGACCTCGGCCCCCGCGGTCAAACTGCTGGCCCGCTCCTCGACCGCCGATCCCGACGACTTCCTGGCCCTGGTCAGCCGCACACTCGGTGACCGGGCCGAGGCCACCCGTTCGTCGTCGTCCGCGCTCGTGGAGATCTCCGCGGCCGGCGTGACGAAAGCGGCCGGCCTCGCCTGGTATTGCGAACGCGCCGGCATCACCGCCGACCAGGTCGTCGCCTTCGGCGACATGCCCAACGACCTTCCGCTGCTGAGCTGGGCCGGTCGCGGGGTCGCCGTCGGCAACGCCCACCCGGCGCTGCACGCGGTGGCCGACGACGTCACCGGCACAAACGATGCCGATGGCGTCGCCGATTACCTGTCGTCCCTCTTCAACCTCTGATTCGGTACGGCCACTTCGCCCGCCGAATCCACCCCGCCCCGGAGCTGCCACGCGACGCCGACGCCACTCCCGGCCGAAACGCGTCCGCCGGGCTGATCCGACGGTGCCGACTTACTGCACCCGACGCGGCTCTGCGTTCTAGCCCGGACCGGGCACCCTGGCCACCCGCTCCCGGTTCGGCACAGCCGTCCACCCGGTCGCGGTTCGGCACAGCCGTCCACCCGGTCGCGGTTCGGCACAGCCGTAGCGATGACAGGAGCACACGTTGGCGTTGTGCGTGCTTCTATCATCGCCCCGGCGTGGATGAACGCTCACGATCGGCCCAGCGTGTGCGTTTGCCTCTGCTGCAACAACGGTGGGAGACCACGATCGGCGATCGTGTGCGCTGACTCACACCGCAACAGCCCGGCGGGCGCGCTTGGGCCGCGAGTGTCGCCTGCGTCGCGCGGGTACTACGGGACGGGGTCGATTCGGTGGGGCCGATGGCCGTACGAAATCAGAGGTATTGACCTGTATTTCCGAGGATGTCGGACTGGCCGTTCTTGCCGGGGATGACGCCGCCGACCGGCAGGGCCGGGCGGCCCGGGACGCCGCCGCGCATCTGCTCCAGCTGGAGGCGGGCGGCCATCTGCTGGGCGACGAGGGCGGCCTGGATGCCGTGGAAGAGGCCCTCCAGCCAGCCGACCAGCTGAGCCTGCGCGATCCGCAGCTCGGACTCGCTCGGCGGGGTCTCACCCTCGAATGGCAGCGAGAGGCGCTCCAGCTCCTCGCGGAGCTCGGGGGCGAGGCCGTCCTCGAGCTCGGCGATGGAACGCTGGTGGATCTCCCGCAGGCGGCCTCGGCTGGCCTCGTCGAGCGGCGCGGCCCGCACCTCCTCGAGCAGCTGCTTGATCATGCTGCCGATGCGCATGACCTTCGCCGGCTGCTCGATGAGGTTGCCCGGCTCCTCCGGGGTGAGCGAGCCGTCCGCTTCGACCGTGCCCATGGGGCGGCCGTCGGGGCCCACGACGATGACGGAGCCGTCTTCCTTGTGCTCAGTGGTGCGGGTGTCGTCGGTCATGCGATCCATCTTTGCGCACGGCTTCGAGCGATGCTCGTGTGGTTGGTGGTTCAGGGCCGTAGTTCCGCGACGGCGCATTTCACGCTTCCGCCGCCGCGCTTGAGTTCCGATAGATCCACGTGAACCGGGAGGTATCCGGCGTCGCGCACCTTGTGGCCCATGGCGACAGCTTCGGTGTTGAGGATCACATGCCGGCCGTCGCTGACGAGGTTGAGGCCGAAGGCCTCGGCGTCCTCGCGGTCGGCGAGCACCGCGTCCGGGAAGAGCTGAGCCAGCACCCGCTGCGAAGCCGGCGAGAAGGCACCTGGGTAGTACGTGACGTGCCTGTCGTCGAGGGCGGCCAGCGCGGTGTCCAGGTGGTAGAAAGCCGGGTCGACCAGGCGCAGCGAGACCACCGGGCGACCGAGTGCCTCCTGGGCCTCGGCGTGGGCGGCCGGGTCGGTTCGGAAGCCGTAGCCGGCCAGCACGATGCCGCCGTAGGCGCCGGGCAGGTAGGCGAAGTCGCCCTCACCCTCGTTGACCTGCTCCGGAGCGACGAACTTCCAGCTCTCGGCGGCCAGGTAGAACGCCTGGTGGGCGACGGCCTCGGCGGAGCGCTGGGGGTACTTGAACCGGGCACCGTAGACGGTGCCGTCGACGGAGAAGGCGCCGTTCGCGGAGTAGACCATGTCCGGCAGGCCGGGCTCCGGGTCGAGGACGTGCACGACGTGACCGAGGCCGGTGAGGGTGGTGCGGAGCTGCTCCCACTGCTTCAGCGCGAGGCCGGCATCGACCGCGACAGTGGTGTCCATCCAGGGGTTGATGGCGTACTCGACCGTGAAATGCTCAGGGGGACACATCAGATATGTCCTGTTTCGCGGCAAGCGCTCCATGTAGCTCATGAGGTTAAAGAGTAGGTAGGCTGCGTTGCAGCAAACAGCTCTAAATCTTGCTCTTCGGAGGCGAATCGTTGCAGATGGACGCCGTCGACCAGCGAATCATTGCGTTACTCGTCGCCGATGCCCGCGCTTCGTATGCCGAGATCGGTGCGAAGGTCTCGCTGTCCGCCCCCGCCGTGAAGAGGCGCGTCGATCGATTGCGGTCCAGCGGGGTGATCAAGGGATTCACAGCCGTCATCGAACCGTCCGCCGTGGGCTGGACGACTGAGGCGTTCGTGGAGCTGTTCTGCACCGGGCGGACCACCCCGGCCCAGATCACGGTGGCCACCCGGCGGCACCCCGAAGTGGTCGGCGCCTACACCGTCTCCGGGCAGGCGGACGCTCTCGTGCACCTGCGGGCCGCCGACATCGGGCACCTCGAACAGGCGCTGGAGCGGCTGCGGGCGGAGCCGTTCGTGACGTCCACCCGCAGCATGGTGGTGCTGTCGCGGCTGGTCGAGACACCGACCGCGATCCCGGCCCCACCGGTCGGCGACTAGAGATACATCCCCGGGCGGTGGCCCTCGTCGTCCTCGACCTTCGGAGCTGCCGGCTTGTCGCCCTCACCGAAGAACCGCTTGCCACCGAACTCGCCGTGCAGCCGGTCGTCGAGCTCGTCGGCGAGCCCCGTCATCACCTGGACCGCCAGCATCAGGTGGGTGGGCTGGAAATTGCGACCGAACACCGGGATCGACGCCCACACCGTGTCCTGCGCGCAGTAGAGGCGGCCGATCGGCATGCGGTTGGTCAGCTCGGACAGCTTCACGTAGAGCTGCTCGGTCGGCTCGACCTCGGTGAGGATCGGCGAGAAGACGTCGACCAGGGGCGGGTTGTCGCGCACCCGGACGAAGACCATCGCCGAGCCGGCCCGGATGCCGATGTCACCGTCGGCGTCCACCTGGAGCTGATCGATCGTGGTCTTGGACATGGTCGCGACGACCGTGCGAACCCGCTCGTCCAGCGGCACCACGTCCTCGGTGACGCCGGCCAGAGCCCGCTCCAGAGCGTCCTCGTCGTCGAGCGCGTCGAGGGCGAGCTCGATGCTCGGCTCGTGCCGGGCGGTGCCCAGCGGGCTGGCGTCGATCGGCTCGTCCTCGTCGTCGTGCACGAGGTAGACCAGGAACGCCGGGTGCGGGGCGCCGTAGACGTCACGCAGGGTCCGGGTGACGGCGGTGGCCAGCGGGCTGACCTTGTCCTGCGTGGTGCGCATGCCGAACGAGTCACCCGACCCGGCCAGCACACCCGGCGGCGACCAGCCGAGCGCGACCAGGTCGGCGACGGCCGCCCGGTCCATCCGGTACTCCTGGGGGAGAGCCGCGTTACCGACCGCGAGCGCCTCGACGACGCCGTCGGCCAGCACCCGGATGCTCACCGAGTAGACCGCGGTGCCGGTGCCGGAGGCGGTGGGATCGAGGGTGAGATCGACATACGACCCCGGGGCCAGCGTCGGCAGCAGCCCGGCCAGCGCACTGGCGAACTCACGCCACGCCTGGGTGACCTTGGCCCGTAGATCGGCCGTGGTCGGCTCGTCGAGCAGCACGCCCTCGTATGTCTCGCCCGCGGCGCCTTCTGCCGTCATGATCGCACCTCCGTTCCCGTCACCCTATCGAGCGACGACGGGCCGTGGACGGCCGTCCCATCCCTATCTCGAATGTCCAGGGTGGAACCCTCGAACTCAGGCGCTGGGCTCGGCTTTCCGGAGGGCCAGGGCGCTGATCTTGGCGGCGGCTTCGGCCGGGTCAGCGCCGGCGCCGACGGCGAGCCCGAGAAGGTACGCCGAAACCGGCGCCCCCGGCCGCAGGACGTTGTGCGCCACATCTCGAGCCACGTCGAGCACCTGCTTCACCGGCACCACCGCCCCGCCCAGCCCCAGCTCGGCACTGACCTCGGCGACCCAGTCGTCCATCTCGCTCATCGGGCCCACTCCTCCGCGGTGCGCAGATCGTCATCGGTGTCGCAGTCGAACCAGGGCGGCGGCCCCGGCCGTCGCCAGGACACCTCGGCCACCCGGGCATGCTCGAGCAGCGCCCGCACCGGCGCGCCGTGCAGCCCGCCACGGGACTCGGCGACCCGGTCGAGCGCGGCGCGCAGCCCGGCGGTCCGCCACACCCCGCAGAGCGTCTGGAGGTGCCCGTCGGTGTCTCGATAGACCGCGCCCTCCATCGGCGCCGACTCCAGCGTGAGCCGCAGGACGTCGACCGCCTCGCCGGTCAGCAACGGCAGGTCAGCGGCGAGCAGGGCGGTGAAGGTGACGTGCGCGGGCACCAGGGCCAGCCCTGCCGAGGCGGCCGCGACCGGGCCACCACCAGCGGGTTCCTCACGTGTGACGTGCACCGGAACCGGGAAGTCAGCGGGTATTCGCCCGACCACCACACGGGGGTCGGCGTCGTGCACCGCCGCCAGCACCCGGGTCAGCATCGACTGGCCGGCAACGGTAAGGGTCGGCTTGTCGGCACCACCCATTCGCCGTGCCGCACCACCGGCCAAGACCACCGCCGCGAATCCCCCCACGTGAGTACCGTATCCCGAGCGGGTGGCGGGTGTGACCACGCGCTCGGTTCGACGCCTTCGGGGGACCCCGTAAGCTCCCGCTATGAGCAGGTCCGCGGGTCGCCGCACGGTGGTGACAGTCGATGTCACAGCGCCCTCCGGCAGGCGTAGCCGCCAGGATCACCTGGCCGCCGAGGAGCCGCTGGAGATCCGGGTGCGCAAGCGGCCGCTGGCAGTGACCATGCGCACACCCGGCCACGACATCGATCTCGCGATGGGGTTCCTGCTCAGCGAGGGCATCATCGGCGAGGCGTCGGACGTGACGACGGCACAGCTCTGCGCCGGCACCGATACGCCGAACACGTACAACGTGGTGGATGTGGTCCTCGATCCGTCGGTGCCGCCGCCGGTGACCGATCCGAGCCGCAACTTCTACACCACCAGTTCGTGCGGGGTGTGCGGGAAGGCGAGCATCGACGCGGTGCGGACCAGGTCGCGGTTCGACGTGGCCGCCGACCCGATGGCGATCCCGGCTCTGACGCTGGCCGGGTTGCCGCCCAAGCTGCGCGCGGCCCAGCGCACCTTCGACCGGACCGGTGGCCTGCACGCGGCCGGCCTGTTCACCGCGACCGGCGAGCTTCTGGTGCTGCGCGAGGACGTGGGCCGGCACAACGCGGTCGACAAGGTGCTCGGCTGGGCGCTGCGGGAGGGCCGGCTGCCGTTGACCGGGCACGTCCTGCTGGTCTCCGGCCGGGCCAGTTTCGAGCTCACCCAGAAGGCCTGGATGGCCGGGTTGCCACTGCTCGCGGCGGTGTCCGCGCCCAGCACGCTGGCGGTCGAGCTGGCCGAGGAATCCGGCATGACACTTGTCGGATTCCTCCGCGAACCGAAGATGAACATCTATGCCGGGGCTCATCGCGTCACCGTCTGACCAGTTGTCGTTAACCCGCGTCGCGAACGCTTCGACGCATGCCGATATCTCGCCGTACCCTGCTGACCACGGCGGCCGGCGCCGCCACCGTCATCCCGCTGGCCGGCGCCGTCACGCCGTACCGGGGCCCGCTCCGGACCGACCCGTTCACGCTCGGCGTCGCGTCGGGTGACCCGTCGCCTGACGGTTTCGTGCTGTGGACCCGTCTCGCCCCGACCCCGCTGGCCGAGGACGGTCTCGGCGGCATGCCGTACCGGACCGTGCCGGTGACCTGGGAACTCGCCGCCGACGAACGGTTCCGCAAGATCGTCCGCCGGGGTGTCGCCCACGCCCGGCCGGACCGCGCACACAGCGTGCACGTCGAACTCGACGGGCTCACGCCGGGCCGGGAGTTCTTCTACCGGTTCCGGGCCGAGCGCTTCGTCTCGCCGGTGGGCCGGACCCGCACCGCACCGGCGCGCTGGGCCCGCGAGGCGTCGCTGGCGATGGCGTTCGTGTCCTGCTCGCAGTTCGAGCACGGCTACTTCACCGCCTACCGGCGGCTGGCCGAGGACGCGCCGGACCTGATCCTGCACCTGGGCGACTACCAGTACGAGTACGCCCCGGACACCTACAACATCCCCGGCGGCAACCCGCGCGACCACGAGGGCCCGGAGACGGTGACGCTGGCGAACTACCGGCAGCGGCACGCCCAGTACAAGACCGACCTCGACCTCCAGGCGGCGCACGCGGCCGCGCCGTGGGCGGTGGTGTGGGACGACCACGAGACCGAGAACAACTGGGCCGACGAGGTGCCCGAGCAGCCCGACCCGAACTTCCTGACCCGCCGGGCGTCCGCGTTCCAGGCGTACTACGAGAACATGCCGCTGCGCCGGACCTCGGTCCCGAAGGGCATCGACATGCAGCTCTACCGCCGGTTGCACTGGGGCCGGCTGGCCACCTTCCACATGCTCGACACCCGGCAGTACCGCGACGACCAGGGGTGCGGCGACGGTTACAAGGACTGCCCGGCCGCGTCCGACCCGGCCCGCTCGATCACCGGCGCCGAACAGGAGCGGTGGCTGCTCGACGGTTTCCACCGGTCCACCGCCCGCTGGGACGTCCTCGGCCAGCAGGTCTTCTTCGGGCAGCGGGACAACAACTCCGGCCCGCAGAAGGTGCTCAGCATGGACTCGTGGGACGGTTACCAGGGGTCGCGGGACCGGATCACCCGCGGCTGGGTGGACGCCGGCGTCCGCAATCCGGTGGTGCTCACCGGTGACGTGCACGCGCACTGGGCCGACGAGCTCAAACTGGACTGGAACGACCCGACCTCGCGGTCCGTCGGCACCGAGCTGGTGTGCTCGTCGATCACCTCCGGCGGCAACGGGGCCGACGTGCCCGGTGGCAACCACAGCTGGGCGGCCTGGAACCCGCACCTGCGCTTCTACAACAACCAGCGCGGTTACGTCCGGACCCGGATCACGCCGGAGTCGCTGACCGCCGACTTCGTGGTGCTGCCGTATGTGACGACGCCCGGCGCGCCGGCGCACACCCGGGCCACCTTCGTGATCGAGGACCGGGTGCCCGCCCTGCACAAGGTCGCCGACAACCCGACGCCGGGCGCCGCCCTGCGCAGCGCGGACCTCGGCGAGGAGACGGTCCGGCAGGAGACCGAGCGCCCCTGACCGGCCGGTCATCGCCGCCACCGGCGCACCGTCTCCGGGGAGATGGCGAACCCGAGCAGTTGATGCAGCATGCCGGCGAACTCGTGGCCGGGCTCCGCCGCCAGAGCCCGGTCCACGGCGACCCGGGCGACCGCGCCCCGGCCCAGTTGCCAGGCGGTGAGGCCGAGCAGGCAGGCCGGGGCCGGGACGTGGACCGGCTCGACCCGGCGCAGCACGTCGGTCCAGAGGCCGGCCCGCCACTCGTGCGGCCCGGTCCGATCGACGGCGTAGTCCTCGACCGCGAGGTCGGACAGCAGCACCCCGAGCCAGGCCGTCTCGGCGTCGGTGAGGACCCCACCGGAGCGATATCGCTTCTCCGCCTCACGGACGGCGAGACGGCCGGCCTGCCGGATCCGCTTGCCGGCCCCGGGCCCGTCCAGCAGACCGTCGAACCGGCTGCGGGCCCGCTCGGTGGCGACGATCATGGCGGCCCGCTCCGGCCCCTCCACCGGCGACAGCTGGGCGACCAGGTCACGGCGGCTGGGCAGGGCCACCTGGCCGCGGAAGGTCGCCTCAGCCGCGACCGCGCTGTCCGGCGGCAGGCAGGGTGTCCCCTCGGCCGGGCAGCAGTCCTGGTCGTCGCACGCGTAGGACCACCAGCGGCCCTCGTGCACGCGGAGGACGTCGTTGATCCGGACCCCGACCACCTGCAGCGCCTCGGCGACCCGCAGAACCACGTGGGTGACCCGCTCCGGCGGGCCGTAGCCGATGATCACCACGTGATCGGGCGCCTGCCGCAGGGCTGTCACGGCCGCATCCGCCGCCGCGAGCTGCAGGTCGGCGTCGTCGAGGTCGGGTGGCGGCAGGTCGAAGCACGCGCCGAAGTCGAGCCGGCCGCCACGCATGCCGACCAGCGCGGCGGCCTCGTGCGGGTGATAGCCCATCAGGAACGGCAGGACCGCGACGAGCTCGGCGGAATCGCGGACGACGATGGTGGTGTCGGCTTTCATGCCGGCCAGCGTGGCCGCTCGGCGACCCGCGTCGCCTGCGTCGCCGCTCAGCTGTGGACGACACGCCGGTTCATCCACAGTCTGCGATCAGAGAACCCCAGGTGCGCGGCTTCTACGACCGGAAGGGCAACTCGTGCAGCTCCAGGCCGTGGTGCCAGGGGTGGGTGTGCCGTTCCAGGTCCATCGTCAGTTCGATCGACGAGACCACGTCGTATCCGGCCGCGTGCAGGCTGCGGATCGCCTCGATGTTGCGCGACTCGGGGGAGATGGTCAGCGCGGTCATGTTGCGGCGCTTGGCCTCCACGGCGACGTGTTGCAGCAGCTTGCGGCCGACACCCTTGTGCCGGTGCGTGATCGTCACGACGACCGGGTCGACCTCACCGGCCCGGCCCCGCATGATCAGGCCGACCATCCCGATCACCCCGTCGTCGGCGTGGTCGGAGACCCACAGTCCGGAGAGGTCCAGCCTGGTCAGGTACTCCTCGAATCCGGCACCGCCGTCGTCCCTGTGCTCGCCGTACATCTCGTTGTGCTGGCGGGACAACTCGGCCCACAGACGCCGGCACGCGGAGTGATCACTCGGCCGGTACGACCGCACTACGACAGGGGTCATGTCGCCATCTTGCCTCGGAATGGAGACGTTCGTCACGGGAAGCGCAAGATAAGGAGGTGGACATGGCGTACCTGCGCGCGCACCCGGAGCACCTCCCGACATTTCTGACACATCAACGCATACGTGAGACACCTGTGCACTCGGGAGTCTGCTCCGCGAGCCGGCTGACCCTCGACGACGGCGCGTCGATCTTCGCGAAAACGTGGCCGTCCGGATCGGCGCCGGACGGCATGTTCGCAGCTGAGGCGGCCGGACTCGAATGGCTGCGGGCGGCCGGGACGGTTCCGGTTCCGGAGGTGCTGGTCGCGCTGCCGGAGATCCTCGCGATGGAATGGGTCGAACCGGGCCCGGCCACCCCTGCGGCCGCCGAACGATTCGGCCGCGAACTGGCCCGGCTGCACCGGTCCGGGGCCGATTCCTTCGGGGCTGAGCTGCCCGGATACATCGGGCCGCTGCCACTGGACAACACCCGCGGCGAATCCTGGGCCTCCTGGTTCGCGGAGCGGCGGCTCAACCCGTACCTGAAGATCTCCGTTGATCGCGGCGCGCTCGAAAGCTCCGACTCGGCGTCGATCGAGAAGATCATCAAAACCCTGCATCGGTACGGTGGAAGCGAACCGCCCGCACGAATCCACGGCGACCTGTGGCCGGGGAATCTGCTGTGGGCGGCCGACGGCCGGGGGTGGCTCGTCGACCCGGCGGCGCACGGCGGCCATCGGGAGACCGACCTGGCCACACTCGCGATGTTCGGCGGCGCACCCCACCTGGACACGATCCTCGCCGCCTACCAGGAGGAATGGCCCCTGGCCGACGGCTGGCAGGAGCGTGTCCCGCTGCATCAACTGCACCTGTGGCTGGTGCACACCGCCGCCTTCGGCGGTTCATACCGATCTGGGGTCCGCGACGCGGCCGCCGCGTTGTCCGCAGGGCGATATGCCTAGAGGCAGTGGGCCTCATGAACGGCTAGATTCGATTGGTGCGCATCTCCCGGAGATCAGCCCAGCCGCTGTGGCGGCGCGGGTGACCATGCTCGCCGACCGGTTCGGTCGCATCGCCACCGATCTCCGTGTCTCGCTCACGGATCGGTGCAATCTGCGCTGCACCTACTGCATGCCCGCGGAGGGCCTGGCGTGGATGCCGCAGCCGCAGCAGCTCACCGACGACGAGGTGAAACGGCTCGTCCGGATCGCGGTCGAGCAACTGGGTGTCACCGAGGTGCGGTTCACCGGTGGTGAGCCGCTGATCCGGCGCGGGCTGGTGAGCATCGTCGAGGACGCAGCGCGCCTCGATCCGCGGCCCAAGCTGTCGGTCACCACCAACGGGATCGGGCTGGACCGGATCGCCGTCCCGCTGCGTGATGCCGGCCTGCACCGGGTCAACGTCTCGCTCGACACGCTCGACCCGGCCCGGTTCCACACGCTCACCCTGCGCGACAGGCACTCCGACGTGCTGGCCGGGCTGCGTGCCGCGGCCGCCGCCGGTCTCACGCCCGTGAAGATCAATACGGTGCTGATGCGCGGGGTCAACGACGACGAGGCGCCGGCGCTTCTACAGTTCGCTCTCGATCACGGCTATCAGCTGCGCTTCATCGAGCAGATGCCGCTGGACGCCCAGCACCAGTGGGACCGCCGGGAGATGGTCACGGCCGAGGAGATCCTGGCCGCGCTGGCGCCGTTCGATCTTCAGCCCGACGATGTTTCACGTGGAACCGCGCCGGCCGAGACCTGGCTGGTCCCGGGCTATGTCGATGCGGCCGGCGAGCCGGCCCGGGTCGGTGTCATCGCCAGCGTGACCAGGCCGTTCTGCGGCGACTGTGACCGCACCCGGCTCACGGCGGACGGCCAGGTCCGTAACTGTCTCTTCGCCACCGAGGAGAGCGACCTGCGCAAACTGCTCCGTGGTGGCGCCGCCGACCAGGAGATCGCGGACGCCTGGCGGGCTGCCATGTGGGGCAAGCGCGCCGGGCACGGCATCGACGATCCGACGTTCCTTCAGCCTGCCCGACCCATGTCCGCGATCGGAGGCTGAGTCCGTGCTCACGGTCCGCTACTTCGCCGGGGCCCGGGCGGCCGCCGGCGGCACGTCCAGCGAGACGATCGAGGCCGTCACCATCGACCAGCTGACCCAGGTGCTGACGGACCGGCACGGCGAGCGGCTGGCCCTGGTGATGAAGGCGGCCAGCTTCCTCGTCGACGGACTCAACTGCCACGACCGGGCTGCCGTCCTCCCGGCCGGGGCGACGGTCGACGTCCTGCCTCCGTTCGCCGGGGGCTAATTTTTGTCGTACCCCTCGGGCAGCATGTCCGGCGAGGCCTGAGGGAGGTTGGGATGCTGGTTCATGTCGCGAGTCGCCGGCGCAAGCCCGAGTCGGTGCGGGCGGCGTTTCCGGGCGCCACCGTGATCGATGTGACCTCGCGTGGCCCCGAGCCATGGGTGCGGCTGAGCCCGTTCTATCCACACGGCGGGATTCCGGTCCCGCTCACCCCCGGGGCGGTCGCCGCCTCGGTCGAGGGCATCTGGCAGGCGCTCAAGGTCTTCGAGCACTCCGACGTCGACCCGACCAAGCTGTCGGTGACGTCGATGACCGGGCTGAAACGCACGGTCCGCCGATACGGTCCGGTCCGCGGGCACCGGGCCGGGCTCCACGGCGAGACCCTGCTGGACTACTCGACGGCCCGCCGGCAGATCTACCTGCCGGCCTACCGCTGGGTGCTGGAGCATCGTCTCGCCGACGAGGTCGACCGGCTGCGGGCGCTGTCCAGCGACGGTCTGGTCCTTCTCGACTACACCACCAACGGCGACCCGGCGGACACGTCGAGCCCGCTCTCGCACGCCGCGCTTCTCGCCCGGCACCTCACCGGCCGCTGGCCCGCCGAGGCACCGTCATGAGCCCGCCTCACCGGCCGCGTGGTCGGGCGTGGTCGTCGGGCCAGGCGGTGGTCCGGTGGCCCGGTGGCGGCGGGTCAGGGATCACGGCCCTGCCAGGTGGTCACGCAGACCTCGTTGCCCTCCCGGTCGGCAAGGACCCAGAAAGACGGCGCCCACTCCTCGGAGACCAGACGGCCGCCGGCGGCGAGCGCTGCGGCGATACGGCCCGGTGCTTCGTCGTGCGGGACGCTGATGTCGAAGTGGATGCGGTTGCGCTGCGGGCGTGGCTCGGTCATCCGCTGAAACCAGATCGCCGGTCCCTGGCGCAGCGGGTCGACGAGACGGTCCTCGGGGCCGTGCTTGCCGGTCTCGTCGGTGTATCCGAGCACCGCCTTCCAGAACGGGCGGACCGAAGCAATGTCCAGCGCGTCGATGGCGATCTCCCACTCCTGCACCGACCGGGCGGTGGTCGTCCGGCCGAGGGGGTGCAGGGCTTCGGTGATCCGGCCGGCCAGCTCGGTGTCGCGGGCGGTCACCCCGCCGAAGGCCCGCGGGCGCAGGGTGAGGCTCACATGGTTCGGGCGCAGGTCCATCCGCAGGTGCTCGTCGGCGTCGGCGCCGCAGGCTTCGACGGCCCGCGCGGCAATCGTGGCGGCCTCGGCAAGCGACGTGACCGGCACGGAGGTGCGCAGGGTGCCCAGTACGAAACGCCAGCCCTGGTCGGCGACTGCTTCGGAGGCTTCGCGTCGGGTCAGAAACCGTTCCATCCGGTCAGGCTTCCAGATTCGGCGCGAGGGCGTCGACCGGCTGCACGCACACCCATGCTGAGACACGGCTGAGGAGCCGGTGCGTCGCCGATGCCGGGAGATCCGGGCGTTCGGGGACACTTGGTCGGGCAAGTTGGGGGTGCCTCCACGTGAGTGGACGGCTGGGGAGGGTTCGGGTTGTTCGTCTTCTTCGTGGTTATCCTGCTGGTCGTCGGCCTGATCCACTACTACCTGTGGAAACGGTTGGTTCGTGACACGCTGCGTCCCGGGTGGGGGCGCCGGGCCGGGACGATCGTGGCGGTGGCGCTCGGCATTCTCACACCGCTGACCTTCATCGGGGTCCGTGCCGGCTACTTCAAGTGGCTCTCGTGGCCCGGCTATCTGTGGATCGCCGTGATGTTCTACCTGCTCGTGACGCTGGCGGTGCTGGAGGTTCCGCGGCTGCTGCTGATGCGCCTGTGGGCGGGCTCCGGGCGTACCGGAAAGAAGACCGAAACCGCGACCAGCGCCGCACCCGCACCGATCCGCGTCGCCGATGGAGTCGAGACCGCGGCCGAGCCGCGGCCGACGGCTGTGGCCGGCGGAGCGGGGTCGGTCGGGACCGCGACCGCAGCCCCGGCGACCGCTGCCGAGACGCCGGTCGGCGACGAACCCGGCACCGGGGAGAAGCACGGCCCGAACGATGCTGACGCGCCGGATCCGGACACGGAGGCGAAGCGCGGCGTCGAGCGGCGGCTGCTGCTCGCCCGCGGCACGGCGATCTTCGCCGGTCTGACCGCCGCAGGCATCACCGGGTATGGGGTGAAGACCGCGACCAGCGCCCCGCAGATCGACCGTTTCCAGATGCCGATGGCCAAGCTCCCACGGGCGATGGACGGCACCCGGATCGCGGTGGTCTCGGACATCCACATCGGGCCGCTGACCGGGGTGAACCACGCGCAGCGCATCGTTCAGGTGATCAACTCGGTGAACGCGGACCTGGTGTGCGTCGTCGGTGACCTGGTCGACGGCAGTGTGGCCGAATTGGGCCGGTTCGCCGCGCCGCTGGCCGGGATCGAGTCCCGGCACGGGGCGTTCTTCGTGACCGGCAACCACGAGTACTACTCCGGCGCCGAGGAGTGGGTCGAAGAGGTGGCCCGATTGGGGATCAAACCGCTGCGCAACGAGCGGGTGGCGATCAACGGACTGGACCTGGCCGGTGTCAACGATCTGAGCGGCGCGGAGCAGGGTGACGCCCCGGATTTCGCCCGCGCGCTGGGCGACCGGGACACCGCCCGGCCGGTGGTCCTGATGGCCCACCAGCCGGTGGCCGCCGTGGACGCCGCTCCCTACGGGGTGGATCTCCAGGTCTCCGGTCACACGCACGGCGGCCAGATGGCTCCGTTCAACCTGCTCGTGAAACTCCAGCAGCCGGTAGTCTCCGGCTTCGGGAAGGTGGACGGCGTGCCGGTCTACGTGACCAACGGTGCGGGATTCTGGGGTCCACCGGTGCGTGTGGGCGCACCCCCACAGGTCACGGTCATCGAACTACGTGTGGCATAACCCATCAAGATCGGTAAGTGTGTTTGAGCGTGGCGAAGCAAGGCGGGACCGACGGCCATGACAGGATGCGGGGCGTGGAGGTCAGCACGGATACATATGTGGCAGACCTGCACATTCATTCGCGCTTCTCGCGGGCCTGCAGCCGTGATCTGACGCTGCCCAACCTGGCCTGGTGGGCCCGGCGCAAGGGCATCGCCCTGCTGGGCACCGGAGACTTCACCCACCCGGCCTGGTTCGAGCACCTCAAGGAGAGCCTGACGCCGGCCGAGCCCGGCCTGTTCCGGCTCACCGACGAGACACCGGTCACCAAGCGCCTGCCCGGTTCGCTGCGTGGCACCACACCCGCCCGGTTCATGTTGAGCGTGGAGATCTCGACGATCTACAAACGCGACGACAAGACCCGCAAGGTGCATCACCTGCTCTACGCGCCCGACTTCGAGTCGGTCGAGAAGATCAACACCGCGCTGGGCCGGATCGGGAACCTGACCGCGGACGGCCGCCCGATCCTGGGGCTGGACTCGCGCAACCTCCTGGAGATCACCCTGGAGGCGGGCGGCTATCTGATCCCGGCGCACATCTGGACCCCGTGGTTCTCGGCGCTGGGTTCGAAGTCGGGGTTCGACGCGATCGCCGACTGCTACGCCGACCTGGCCGACCACGTGACCGCGGTGGAGACCGGCCTCTCGTCGGACCCGGAGATGAACTGGCGGGTCTCCAGCCTCGACCGGTACCGCCTGGTCTCGAACTCGGACGCGCACTCGCCGGCCGCCCTGGCCCGCGAGGCCACCCTGTTCACCGGCACGCCTGACTACTTCGCGGTGAAGGACGGCATCGGCCTGGCCGGGACGCTGGAGTTCTTCCCGGAGGAGGGCAAGTACCACGCCGACGGCCACCGGGCCTGCGGGGTGAACTGGGAGCCGGCGAAGACCCGGGCGTCGAACGGCCGTTGCCCGGAGTGCGGCCGCCCGCTGACCGTCGGTGTGCTGAGCCGGATCGAGGACCTGGCCGACCGGCCGCTCGGCTTCCACCGGGACGATCACGTCGAGCACCTGATCCAGCTGCACGAGATCATCGGTGAGATCCACGGCGTCGGCCCCAAGTCGAAGACCGTCGAGTCCCAGCTCAACCACCTGGTGGCGACGCTCGGCGCGGAGCTCGACATTCTGCGCAAGGTTCCGGTCGACGAGATCGGCAAAGCCGGCGGCGACGAGCTACGGGAGGCGATCACCCGGCTCCGGCGCGGTGACGTGCGGCGGGTGCCCGGTTATGACGGCGAGTACGGCGTGATCACCCTGTTCGACCCGGGTGAGCTGCGCAACCGCAACAGTGCCCCGCAGACCGAGACGCTCTTCGACTTCCCATCCGAGCAGCCGGCCCCGCGTCCCGAGCCGGCCAAGGAGAAGGCGAAACCGAAGGCCAAGCCGGTGAAGGAGAAGCCGGCCCCGCCGCCGCTGGCGCCGCCGCCGAGCCCGCACGAGCCGTTCGAGCCGATGCTCGCCGGCATGGAGGAGGTCGGCACCGGCCTGCTGGACCGGCTCGACGCGATGCAGCGGGTGGCCGCGTCGGCACCCGGTGGGCCGCTGCTGATCGTCGCGGGACCGGGCACCGGCAAGACCCGGACACTGACGCACCGGATCGCGTACCTCTGTGCCGAGCTGGGTGTCTTCCCGGAGCGCTGCCTGGCGATCACGTTCACCAGGCGGGCCGCGGCCGAGCTGAAGGAGCGTCTGGAGGCGCTGCTCGGGGACGTCGCCGAGGACATCACCGTGGGCACGTTCCATTCGCTGGGCCTGACCGTGCTGAAGGAGAACGCGAAGGCGGCCGGGCTCGGTACCGGCTGGCGGATCGCCGACGAGCACGAGCAGGCGCAGGCCCGGGAGCAGGCCGGTGACGACGACACGGCGTACCGGAAGCTGTTGCGTCAGCAGGACCTGGTGGACCTGGACGACCTGATCAGCGTGCCCGTGACGCTGCTGCGCGAGGATCCGGCGCTGGTCGAGCGATACCGCAGGCGCTGGCAGTGGATCTTCGTGGACGAGTATCAGGACGTCGACGAGTTGCAGTACGAGCTGTTGCGCCTGCTCAGCCCGCCGGATGGCAACCTGTGTGCGATCGGTGACCCGGACCAGGCGATCTACTCGTTCCGTGGCGCCGACGTGCGGTACTTCCTCCGGTTCAACGCCGACTTCGTGGACGCCCGCCTGGTCCGGCTGACCCGTAACTACCGGTCGTCGGCGCCGATCCTGGCTGCGGCGGTGCAGGCCATCGCGCCGTCGACGCTGGTCAGCGGCCGCCGCCTGGACCCGGCACGGCTGGATCCGGAGGCCTCCCTGGTCGGGCGGTACGCGGCCCGCAGTGTCGCCGACGAGGCCGACTTCGTGGTCCGGACGATCGACGAGCTGGTCGGTGGCCTGTCCCATCGTTCGCTCGACTCGGGTCGGGTCGACTCCCGTGCCGCGGCCGTCGGCAACCTGTCGTTCTCGGACATCGCGGTGCTCTACCGCACCGATGCGCAGTCCGGCCCGATCGTGGACGCGCTGTCCCGCGCCGGTGTCCCGGTGCAGAAGCGTTCACACAACCGGCTGCGGGACCGTCCCGGTGTGGCGGAGATCGCCCGGGAGCTGCGGCACGCCGGTGGTGCGGGTGGACCGCTGCCGGCCCGGGTGAAGGCGGCCGGTCAGGCACTGGCCCAGCGTTACGCAGCGCCGACCCTGGACGGCGACCAGCTCGCCCCCGAGGACGTCCGGCTCGCCGCCGAGTTGCTGTCGCCGCTGGCCAACCGGGTCGGCGACGACCTTCCGCTCTTCCTTCAGCAGCTGGCGACAGGTGCCGAGGTGGATGCTCTGGACCCGCGGGCCGAGGCGGTCAACCTGCTCACCCTGCATGCCGCCAAGGGCCTGGAGTTCCCGGTGGTGTTCCTGGTCGGCTGTGAGGACGGGCTGCTGCCGCTGCGCTGGCCCGGTTCGGCGCCGTCGGAGGACGAGATCGCCGAGGAGCGGCGGCTGTTCTTCGTCGGTCTGACCCGTGCCCAGGACCGGCTCTATGTCAGCCACTCGGCGAAGCGGTTCCGGCACGGCAGTGAGCGGGAGCAGTCTCCGACCCCGTTCCTCGACGTGATCGATTCCGGACTTTTCGAGAAGCTGGGCGAGGCCGTTCCGGCCCGGCCGAAGGACCGCCAACTCAGGCTGCTGTAGTCGCCAGGATGAATCCGGCGAGCAGCGCGGGACCGAATGGGATCGGCCGTCCCTTTCGGGTCACCAGCAACCAGGTGGCGACCACACCGTTGAGCAGGTGGGCGGTGCCGAGGCAGACGGCCACCGCCGGCCACCCCGCGAACCCGAGCAGGAACGCCAGTGCCGCGCCCAGTTTCACGTCGCCGAGGCCGAGTCCGTGCCCGGGCAGCAGGGCGATCGCCAGATAGGCGGCGCCGACCAGCAGACCCGTGGCCAGTGCCGGGACGATCCGGTCCGGCGCGAGCAGGGCGAGCGGAACTCCGCCGGCCAGCACGAACATGCCGACCAGCCGGTCCGGCAGTCGCAGGCAGCCCAGGTCGATCATCGCCAGCAACAGCCCCGGGATCGCCGCGAGCAGGTGGACGGGCAGCTGCGGGACCGGTCCGAGCGCGGCCGCCAGCACTCCGGCGGTCATCGCGAACGTCACCGCCGGCCAGTGTCCGCCCACGCCGCAGGCCGGGCCGGCGTGGAGCCAGCCGTTCCATCCCGAGGGGTACGCCCGCCCGCACCGCCCACACTCGGAGCGGGCCGGTGATCCGAATGGGACGGTCAGCCGATGGGCGATCCGGGGCAGGAACGCCCCGGCCGCGGCGCCGAAGAGCATCGACAAGATCACCAGTTGTGACGACACGAAGGTGAAAGGTATCCGATTGTCCGGCGCACGCTACGGTGGCAGGCGGCGTAAATCGCTTCTGGAGGGACCCCCGATGTCGCAGAACGGGCCTTACCCTGGTCAGGCGTGGCCGAGCGGTAGCCCTGAGCAGCCATATTCGGAGCCCTCGGACCCCTGGGGCGGTCACGCACAGGACATTCCGCAGCAGCAGGCGTTCGCGCCGCCGCCGGAGTGGCAGAAACCGGAGTGGAAGAAGCCGCCGGCCCGGCGCGGGTTCGCGATGGGCGCCACGGTCGCCGCGTTGAGCGTGCTGATCGGCGGGGGTGTGGCGACCGCGGCCTGGTTCACGCTGGGCGGCAAGAAGGAGCCGGTGTCCGGTTCCACCGCCGCCGCGACGGTGCCGGCCGGGCCGGGCGCACGACCGCAGCCGAGTGCGGACGCCAGGTTCGCCGCGAAGGGCCAGTGTGTCCGTAACGAGGGCACGAACACCGAGCCGAAGCTGCGGATCGTGGTGTGCACGGCGAACACCTACGAGATCTTGAAGCGCGTCGACGGCCGGACGACAGGCGAGCGGGACGCGGTACGTAAGTGTGCAACCGTGCCCAAATACACGAAGTGGTACTACTACGACACCGAGTACGACGATGTCGATTTCGTCCTGTGCCTACGCGAGTATGAACCCGTCTAGCGCTTTCTAGCCAGGATGCTAGACCAACTTAGAGGGTGATATCGAGCGGACTCTAGCGCTGACGCTAGATAGCCCGATACGGTGCTACGTCATGGATCCGGTGCGGAACCCGTACGCTCCCGGCGCCGGCCAGCGCCCGCCCGAGCTGGCCGGACGCGGCCGTGAGCTGGACGCCTTCGACATCGTGCTGGAGCGGGTGGCCCGTGGCCGCCCGGAGCGCAGCCTGGTCCTGACCGGCTTGCGCGGTGTCGGCAAGACGGTGCTGCTCAACACCCTGCGCTCGGCCGCCATCGGCCGGCTCTGGGGCACCGGCAAGATCGAGGCCCGGCCGGACCAGTCGCTGCGCCGCCCGGTCTCCGGCGCCCTGCACATGGCGATCCGTGAGCTGGCGCCGCATCATCGCGACCCGGATCGGGTGGACGAGGTGCTGGGTGTGCTCAAGGCGTTCGCGCTGCGGTCCAACGACGGCAACGCCAAGCTGCGTGATCGGTGGGCGCCGGGCATCGACGTGCCGCCGGCGCGCGGCCGGGCCGACTCCGGTGACATCGAGATCGACCTGGTCGAGCTCTTCACCGACGCGGCCTCGCTGGCGACCGACGTGGGCACCGGGATCGCCCTGTTCATCGACGAGATGCAGGACCTGAGCGCGACCGACGTGTCGGCGCTCTGCGCGGCCTGTCACGAGTTGTCCCAGCTGGGCGCGCCGCTGATCGTGGTGGGCGCGGGGCTGCCACACCTGCCGGCCGTGCTGTCGGCGGCCAAGTCGTATTCCGAACGGCTCTTCCGGTACGCGCGGATCGACCGGCTGGACCGGGACGCCGCCGACCTGGCGCTGGGGGTGCCCGCCGAGCGGGAGGGCGTGGAGTACGACCAGGAGGCGCTCGACCTCCTCTACGAGAAGTCGGGCGGGTATCCGTACTTCGTCCAGGCCTATGGGAAGGCGACCTGGGACCATGCGCCGCAGACGCCGATCACCGCAGACGACGTGTTGATGGCCGCGCCGGAGGCGGAGGGTGAGCTGGCGGTCGGCTTCTTCGGCTCCCGGTTCGAGCGGGCCACCCCGGCCGAGCGGGAGTACATGCGGGCGATGGCCGCGCTCTCCGACGATCCGGGCAACGACATGGACGCCGCGGTGCCGACCTCGGAGATCGCGATCTCGCTCGGCCGCAAGCCCGCGAGTCTCTCCCCGGCTCGCGACGCTCTGATCAAAAAGGGACTCATCTACTCGGGTGAACGGGGAACTGTCGCGTTCACCGTCCCGCACTTCGGCCGCTACCTCAGAACGCAGCCGGTGTGAGGGCACGGTTGCGGGTATAACCGGGTGATGAGGCCCGTACGCTCCGCAGCCCGCGCGATGCTCGCGTCGATCTTCGTCGTCGACGGCATCCGCACTCTGGCCCGGCCGGATTCCCGTGTCGAGGCGGTGCGCCCGCTCACCGACCGGGTGACGCCGCTGATCGAGCGTGCCGACCCGCGCCTACCCACCGACCCGCGCACGCTGGTCCGGATCAAGGCGGTCACCGACGTGGTGGCCGGTCTCGCCCTCGCCACCGGGCGGTTCACCCGCCCGGCCGCGGCGGTCCTGGCGGCCGGGCTCGTCCCGCACACACTGACCGAGAAGGGCGATCGCGACCACCTGCTGCGCAGCCTCGGCCTACTCGGCGGGCTACTCCTCGCGGCGGTCGACACAGAGGGCCGCCCGGGTATTCATTATCGGACATCGCACGCGATCGACAGGAGCCAGCGATCGGTCCGGCGGGCGGTCCGGACCGCTCGACGGGAGGCCCGGATCGTCGCGGCAGCGCGCAGATTGCCCGGCTAACAACCTTATTGCGGCCTTTGCGTTAAAGCGGACGAGGGGCCGCGCGGTCGGTCAGCGCCTTCTAAGCTCGCTTCCGCTCGGCAACGCCCTGCCGCCGTCCCGACCCACTGCGCGCCACGCGCAGACGGGCGGGCCAACCGGCAGGACGTGCCGTGCCCGGGGACGAGACGGGGGTCGCGCCATGCCGGCAATCAGGAACATCGCGCTCAGCGCTGCGCGCATGAGGTCCGGACTGGTCGCCGTGGGCGTGCTGGTCACGGCCGCGATCATCACCCTTTACATGCAGCGGTACGGCCTGAGCACCCTCGCCGTCGAACATGAGGCGATCACGGGCTGGCTGGCCGGGGACGGGCTCTACGCGTACCGCTCCCCGATGAATGAAGCCGGCGCCGCGCTGCCACCCGCACTGGCGCTGCTCGCCGCGCCTCTCACCCTGTTGCCGTTGCGGGTGGCCGGCTGGCTGCTCGCCCTCGCCGGACTCGCCGCCCTGGTGCTCAGCACCCTGGTGATCGCCGGCCCGGTGGCCCGTCGCCACGGTCGGCGCCGCGGCCCGTTCGTGCTGGCCGCGGCGGCCCTGGCGCTGCTCGCCGAACCGGTCCGCGCCGCCATCGGCCTCGGCCGCCCGGAACTCCTGATCCTCGCCCTGATCGCCGCCGACCTGGTCGGACTGCGCCGAGCCGCACGTGTGCGCAACCGATCCCTGGCCGCCCTGCTGAGGGCCCGCCGGTCATCCCGCGTGTCTCTCGTCACACGCCGGTCCCCGGCCGACCGCCCCCGCACGGCCCGCATCGTGCACGCCTTCCGCAACACCCTGCGCTCCCGGTACTCGGGCGGTTTGTCGGAATCATCGAAGCGCTCCCGCCGGGAGGTCGACACCTCCGGTGGTGGCACCCTGCGCCGGGTCTGGGCGAACGGCTCCTGGGCCGGAGCCGGCACCGGACTGGCCGTCACCTTCAGCACGACGGCCCTCCTGTTCGTCGTCTACCTGCTGATCACCCGGCAGCGCCGGGCCGCCCTCATCGCCCTGACCACCGCGACGGTGGTCACCCTGGGCATGCTGGCGGTGGCGCCGGACGAAACCCTCACCTGGTACGGGACGACGATGTGGGAACTCGCCCGCCCCGCCCCGGTCAGCGACCTCGACAACCAGTCCCTGGCCGGAGTGATGGCCCGGCTGTACGGCTTCCCCGCCCCACCCGTGCTGGTGTGGTTCGCCTTCGGCGTCCTGCTCGTGGCGGTCGGCCTGATCCGGGCCCGTTCCGCCCACACCGAAGGTGACGAGGTGGCCGCTTTCACCCTGGTCGGCCTGACCGCGGCCGTGGCCGGTCCGGTGACCACCGCCGCCGAGAGCCTGTGGATGCTCCCCGCCGTCCTGATCCTGGGCGACGCCGGTCTTCGCGGTCGGCTCAGCGTCCGGTTGCCCCGCTCGACCCGCCGCACCGGAACCGTGTACCTGACCGCGGCCGCCGCCGGCTACCTGATCCTGATCGCCACGCCGCCGTGGTCGCTCCGCTGGAACGTGCCCGCGCTCGCCCTGATACTGCTGGTCAACGTGCTGCCGTGGCGCCAGGGATCGCCTGCTCTGCCGACCACCCGCCCGGCACCCCATCGGCGGGCGGCCATCCCGCTGCCCCGAGGCCGCTGACCTACCGGCGTTCCGCCGTCCTGCCGCCGCTCCACCGACCTACCGCCGCTGCGCCGCTCCGCCGCCCTGCCGCCGCGCCGCATGAGTCGGTGTTCGGCGTCCGCCGGATCGGCGTCAGGGGCAGTTGACCCACTCCTCGGTGCCGTCGCGGAAGACCTGGCGCTTCCAGATCGGCAGGCGGGCCTTGGCCTCGTCGACCAGACGGGCACACGCTGCGAAGGCGGCTGCCCGATGGGCCGTGCTGACCGAGGCGACCAGTGCCACGTCGCCGATCTCCAGCGTGCCGATCCGGTGGGACACGGCCACCGCGTAGACGGCCGGGTCGGCGGCGATCTCCTCGGCCACCTCACGCAGGATGGCGGCCGCGGTCGGGTGGCCCTCGTATTCGAGCAGGGTGACGCCACGGCCGTGGTCATGGTCGCGGACGACGCCCTGGAAGGAGACGACCGCACCGGCTCGCGGGTCGGCGACGGCCGCTTCGTGAGCAGCCAGGTCCAGCGTCTCGTCCACGACCGCGCTCATGGCCACCAGACCGGCGACCTCCGGAGAGGCCTCATCGGCAGCAACGGATGCGGAGGAGGCCGGCGCGGAAGAGGCGGAGGCCGACCCGGACGAGGCGGGGGCCGGCGCGGAAGAGGCGGAGGCCGACCCGGACGAGGCGGAGGCCGGCGCAGACGAGGCGGAGGCCGGCGCAGACGAGGCGGGGGCCGGCGTGGAAGAGGCGGGCGCAGACGCGGCCGTTGTGGAAGAGGCGGCAGCGGGGTCGGCGGGCGTGCCCGCGGGCTGTGTGAGGTCGGCGGGGCTGGTCACGGGCGCTCCCCGGGCGTCAGCGGAAGGGGCAGGAAGGGGACCGTGTCACCGGCGGCGGCCTGAGTGCCGGGCCGGACGACGACGAAGCCGTGCGAGTTGGCGAGACCACGGAGCATGGCCGAACCGACGTGCCCGGCGGGCGTGGCGGTGCGCCCGGTCGGGTCGAGCGCGGCCAGCGCCAGGTGGGTGAAGCTGCCCCGGCCGGCCACGTCCGCCCCGGCGATGACCGACGGCAGCGGCGGCAACGACCGGCCCTGGAGCCCGGCAAGCAGCGGCGCAACCAGCGTGACCAGAGCGATCACCGCAGATTGGGGATTGCCGGGCAGCCCGGCGAGGAACCGGGACCGCCCGTCCGGACCGGGCACCCGGGCCAGCAGCATCGGGAAACCGGGACGCACCGCGACGGTGTTGACGACATACGACGCGCCGAGCTCGGCCAGCGCCGGATGCAGGTGGTCGACCGGCCCGTGCATGGTGCCGCCCGTGGTGCAGACCAGGTCGGCGATGTCGAGGGCGCTCCGGATCGCGTCCAGGTGGGCGCTCAGGGTGTCCTTGACCGGGCCCTGCACCGACTCGACGGTCGCGCCGTAGCGCCGTAGCCAGCCCGGCACCTGCGGGCCCAGGGAGTCACGGACCCGGCCGGCTCCGGGTGGCCCGGCGGTGAGCAACTCGTCACCGAAGACCAGTAGTGCCGCAGAGGGCGCCGACCGTACCGAAAGAGTCTCGTAACCGCAGGTGGCCGCGACGCCGACGACTGCCGGATCCACCGCGGCGCCGGCCGGGAAGAGCTCCTCGCCGCGATGCGCCTCCTCGCCGGGCAACCGCCAGTCGGGGATGGCCCGCGGCTCGCCGGAGACGCGGCCGTCGGCGCCGGTGACCGAATCCTCGATCCGGATGAGCGCGGTGGCGTGGTCCGGGACCATCGCGCCGGTGGCGATCTCGACGCAGTCACCGTCCGCGGTGAGCGGCGGCGGGGTGCCCCCGGCCAGGACCCGGCCGACCGGGCGCCACGGCCCGGCGCCGCGCACCGCCCAGCCGTCGATGCTCGACGTCGGGAAGGCGGGCAGGTCGGTCAGGGCGCGCAACGGCTCGGCGAGGGTCCGGCCGTCGGCCACGGCCAGCGGAATCTCCTCCGCACCGCCGGCCGCGTCGAGGCCCGCGCGATACGCGAGGGTGCGCGCCAGTTCCCAGTCCACAGGGGTCGACTCGGTCACCGGGAGAGCCTAACGCTCAGTGGTCGCCGCCACGGATCTGGTCCACCGTGTGGGCGAGCAGCGGGCCGAGCACCGCGAGTCCGTCCTTGGCGCCGCCTGTCGAGCCGGGCAGATTGACGATCAGCGTGCGGCCGGCCACTCCGGCGAGCCCGCGGGACAGCGCGGCCGCCGGAACCTTGTCACGGCTGTGGGCACGGATCGCCTCGGCGATGCCGGGGATCTCGAAGTCGAGCAGCCCACGGGTCGCCTCGGGGGTCCGGTCGGTCGGGGTGACCCCGGTTCCGCCGCTGGTCAGGACGACATCGATCCCGTCGGCGACGGCGATGCGGAGGGCTTCGGCGACAGGCTCCCCATCGGGTACGACCACCGGCGCCTCATCCACGTCGCAGCCGAGTTCGCGGAGGCCGGCGACGAGTCGGGGCCCACTGGTGTCGGCGTAGACACCGGCGGCCGCCCGGTTCGACGCGACGACGACTCTGGCCCGGATCGTCACGGCCGGTCCTCCGGTCGTACCCAATCGCCGGTTTTGCCGCCTTCTTTTCGCAGCACCCGGACGTTTTCCAGGCTGGCCGCGGGGTCGACCGCCTTGACCATGTCGATCATCGCGAGGCCGGCCGTGGCGACGGCGGTGAGGGCCTCCATCTCGACGCCGGTCCGGTCGGCGGTCTTGGTGACGGCGGTGATCTCGACGGTGTCGGCCGTGAGGTCCAGCTCGATCTTGACGCCGTGCAGCCCGATCGGGTGGCAGAGCGGAATGAGATCAGGTGTCCGTTTCGCCCCCATGATGCCGGCGAGGCGGGCGACCGCGAGGGCGTCACCCTTCGGGAGGCCGTCCCGGCGCAGGAGGTCGACGACTTCGGCGGTGGTGCGGACGCGGCCGGCGGCGGTGGCGCGGCGGTCGCTCACCGCCTTGGCGGACACGTCGACCATGCGTGCGGCACCGGTCTCATCGACGTGAGTTAGGTGGCTTTCCTGGGGCATACCGGGAGCTTAGTTCGCAACGCTGCCGCATTCGCTTCACACTCCGTCCACACTGCTCAGGGATGCTGCGGCAAGCTTGAGAAATAGAATTGTCGACAGCCGAATGACGCGATTCTCATTGCATTGAGTCCCCATTCAGAAACTGTCCGTAGCGGCGCGTCACGCTATTGTCGCATTCTGCGCATAGCGACACGATCCACTGGAATCCGACACCTATCAGGTCCTAAATTCAGTCCCGCCAGGACGAGCTAGGACAAATGGGAGGGATCGATATGCGCAACGACCGCGAGTGGACCTGAACCCGGTAGGTTGTGCCTTGAGCGACGAAGTGATCGCACTCGGCGACGACAAGGACGTCATGTCTCGGGAAAACAGCGACGACAACGTGACCGATCAGCAGCTCCGGCTGCTTGTCGGTCTCGTCGCCGTTCTGGGGCTGTTCGCCGTCGCGGGCTTCGCCGCCTACGCGATCGCTCTGCCCGATGCCCCACCGCACCCGTTGGTCCTCGCCGGCCTGTGTGGCTGCCTGTTCATCGCCAAACGGGTCAAAGTCCTGGTCCGGGTTCGGGCCAACAACGACAGCACCACCTGGGGCGAGATTCCCGTCCTGGTCGGGCTCACCCTCATCCCGGCGCCATGGGTGGTGTTCTGCGCCATCGCCGCAATGACCCTGCTGCGTTGCCTGAAGCGGGTCGACCTGCAGAAATCCGTCTTCGGGGTGGCCAAGGAAGCCCTGACCACCAGTTCCGCGGCCGCCGTCTTTCTGGCTTTCGGCGTGCGTCCGGATCTGACCGACCCACCCTTCCCGGTGCTGCCCATCGTGGTGGCGCTCATCACCTTCTTCCTCGTCGACCTCCTGGTCTTCGTGCCGGTGCTGGTCACCGCCACCGGCGACGGCGTTCTCCAGGTTGCGCTGCGCAACTGGACCGGCAACGTCATCTGCCTGGTCGGGGAGCTGGCCACCGCCCTGCTGGTCGTCGGCGTCCTCGCCACCGGCACCAACCCGCTGCTCCTGCTGAGCGTCCCGCTCGTTGTGCTGTGCATGCACCTGTGGCAGTCCCGCAGTGTCCGCACCCGCGAGGAACGCGAGTCCTGGCAGCGCCTCGCCAAGGCCACCGACGAGCTCAACGCAGTCGACCTCACCCAGGTCCTGCACTCGGCGACCACCCGGGCGGCGCAGATCTTCTCGGCCGCCGAGTCGGCGATCGACCTGGCCGGCCGGACGGTTCGCGCGACGGCGTCCCAGGTCCTCGCCGACGGGTCGGGCCCCACCGACCGGGTCACCCCGCCCGATGAGACCTCGGTCGACCTGATCGCCCACGACGGCAGTGTCCGGGTCGGCGTGCTGCGCCTGCGGTTCGGCGGGACGGTCCGGCTCACCGAGGTCGAGCAGTACAAGCTGCGGACGTTCGCGTCGGCGGTGTGCACCGCCATCCGGAACGCCCAGGCGTACGCCGAACTCGCCCGGATAGCCGCCGAGAACGCGCACGCCGCCACCCACGATCCGCTGACCGGCCTGGCCAACCGCCGCCGGCTGTACGAGCGTGCCGAGCAGGTGTTCCGCTCCACCGGCCAGGGCCTGTTCGCCCTGTTCCTGATCGACCTGAACCACTTCAAAGAGGTGAACGACACCCTCGGCCACGCCGCCGGCGACCAGGTGCTGCGCGAGGTGGCGGCCCGCCTGCGGGACGCGGCCGAACCCGGTGACCTGGTGGCCCGGCTCGGCGGTGACGAGTTCGCGGTGCTGCTCACCGGACTGCCCACGCCCGCACTGGCCGGGCACCGGGCGACCGGGATGCTCGCCACCCTGGACACGATCATCGAGGTCGAGGGCATGCGGCTGACCATCGAGGCGGCCGGCGGCATCGCACTCGCGGCCGGCGCCGGCAGCGTCGAGGAACTGATGCGCCGCGCCGACATCGCCATGTACCAGGCGAAACGCGCAGGCGAGCAGATCGTCGTCTACGCGCACGCCCGTGACACCGCCGACCTGGAACGGCTGATGCTCACCGGCGAACTGCGGCGGGCCGTGGCCGAGCACGAGTTCACCGTCGACTTCCAGCCGATCGTCGACCTGGGCACCGGCGAGGTCCTGGCCGCCGAGGCCCTGGCCCGCTGGCATCACCCCGACCAGGGCAGTCTCAGCCCGGTCCGGTTCCTGGAGACGGTCGAGCGGTCCGGGCAGCTGCCGGCGTTCGCCGACGCGGTCCTGGAACAGTCGCTGATCGCCAGGCAGAGCTGGCGGGACGCCGGTTTCGACCTGCCGGTCGCGGTGAACGTGTCACCGCGCAGCCTGCTCGACCCGTCCTTTCCCGGCGCGGTGCTGGCCCGGCTCTCCCGCCATGACGTGCCCGCCGACCGGCTGGTCCTCGAACTCACCGAAACCCTCACCGTCAGTCAGCTCGACGTGGTCGTGCGCACCCTCGCTGAGCTGCGCAACGCGGGTGTCCGGCTGGCCATCGACGACTTCGGCACCGGCGTCTCGTCACTGTCGGTGCTGTCCCGGATCCCGGTCCACCAGCTCAAGATCGATCGCGAGTTCGTGGCCGGGGTGGAGACCACAGCCGAGGCCGCCGCAGTCGTCCGGACCACCGTCGACCTGGCCCGCAACCTGCATCTGACGGTGGTGGCCGAGGGCGTGGAGAGCGAGCCGCAGCGGCGGGCTTTGTGGGCGCTCGGCTGCGTCGCCGGTCAGGGGCACCTGTTCGCCCGGCCGTACTCGGCGGCTCGCTTCCTCGGCATGCTGCAGCGCGGCTCCGGCGGCCGCCCGGGTGTGCTGGCGGAGGCCCTGCACGACGAGGGTTCGGTAGTGCGCATGCCTAGGCGCCGTCTGCCAAACTTGCCCGCGTGACCAAGAAGCTGGACCTGGCCCTCTACGCCCTCTCCGCGGTCTTCGCGCTGGTCACCGCACTGACCTCGACACTGCTGCCGCACCGCGCGTGGGGCGCCGTGGCGGCCTGGGGGTACCTCGCCGCTGCGCTGCTCGTCTACCTGGTTCAGCGTCGTGACCTGCTCGCCTGGGCCACCTGGGGTGCGGTGGCGCTACTGCCGCTGGTGATCCAGGCGGTGCAGCGGGCCGGCGGGCGCACCGACCGGGCCCAGGAGGAGGTGCTGGTCGTCGAGCAGATGGGCGAGTCGTTGCTGCACAGCGGCACGCCCTACCTGAGCCGTACCGAGATCGCCGCGATCCCGCTCGACGAGCGTCTGCTGGGCTATCGCCCCTATCAGCCGGGAATGTCGGTCTTCGGCCTCCCCCGCGCCGTAGTCGGCGACCACTGGTTCACCGACGCCCGGATCTGGTTCGCTATCGCGACGTTGGTCACCCTCGGCGCGGCTGTCACCCTTCTTTCATCGGTACGGCCTGAGCGCTCCCTTTTCACATCCCCGTCTCCCGCTCTGGTGCGTGCCATCCAGGCCGCCACAGTCCTCCCGGTGACCGCGTTGACCCTGGCCACCGGCGGTGACGACATTCCGGTCCTGGCGCTGTGCCTGCTCGCCCTGGCGCTCGCCGCCACCGGCCGCCCAGGCTGGTCCGGAGCAGCCGTCGGCGCGGCGGCCGCCTGCAAACTGTTCGCCCTGCCGGTCGTGGCGGTCCTGGTCGTATACGCGACAGTCACCGGAACGTGGCGCCGCTTCCTCCCCGGAGCCCTCGGCCTGCCACTGCTCGCTCTGCTGCCGCCGCTACTGGTGAACGCCGACGCCCTGATCGAGAACGTGCTCCGCTTCCCCCTCGGGCACGGCCTGGTCACGAGTCCCGCACAGTCCCCGTTCCCCGGATACCTGATCTCCCAGAACCTTCCGGGTGGCCGCTACATAGCTGCTGGCCTGCTGATATTCGCCGCTGCGGTGATCGGCTTCCGGCTTCTGCGGCGGCCGCCCCGTACCGCCCGCGCGGCCGCCCTCTTCTGTGGATGGGGCCTCCTCACCGCGATCCTGCTGATGCCGACGACACGATTCGGATACCTCCTCTACCCCGCTGCTTTGCTGCTCTTTGCACCAGCACTCAGCAAGGACACAGGTTCTTCCGCCCCACGGCATGACACGGCCTTGTACCGTCATTGAAATGCATATGACGTGCCCCAAGTGCCACGGCGAGATGCGGGTCTACGAGCGCAGCGGCGTCACGATCGACCAGTGCAGCGAGTGCCGCGGCATCTTCCTCGACCGCGGCGAGCTGGAGAAGCTGTTCGCCGCCGAGGCCAGCTATAACCGCGCCCCTTCCGGCGGCCAGGCGCCTCCGCCGCCTCCGCCCGCCCCCCACGCTCCGCACGCGCCGACGCACCAGCCCGGCTACGCGCCCCCGCCGCCCCCGCCGCCGTATGGGGCGCCGGCGCCGCACGCCTACCCGCCGGCCGTCCCGGCTTACGGTCACCACGGCCACTACCGGCGCGGATACGGCCACCACGGCCACTACCGCCGTCGCAGCTTCCTCCACGACCTCTTCGACTGACCACCCGCCCGGCCCCGCCGAACCGAACATCTCCAGCCCGGCGCTACCGGAACCGACCGTCTTCAGCCCGGCACGACCGGAACCGACCGTCTCCAGCCCGGCAGCGCCGGGCCTGGCCGGCCGGTTCCGGCCCCGAGTCGCCGTGACCCGAAGGCGCATCGACCCGGCCGCTGGGCGACCGGCCGGCTCCGACCATCTGGCGCTGGGCTAGGGCTGAGGCCGAACGGGCCCTGGACCTGCATCGCTGCGCCCGCTCGGCTCTGGCCCCCGGGTGTTCGGCAGCCCGCCCCTGGCTCGGTGTCCCCCGCCCGCGATCTTGTGGATCTCCTTCCGTCACCGGCAGGATCCCCAAGATCGCGGCGGTGATGGAGCATCTCCGCTGCGACAACCGACATGGCACGGCTTGCCGTATCCGGATTCGGGGCGATGTAGATGCCGTCGTCCATCTCCCCGAACGACTTGGCTGACGGCACTGCCCACGCCCCGAGCAACACCGCAGCCCACGGCCCTGTCGACGTAACGGCCCGCCTCGGCCGCGAGCGATTCCGACAGGCACATGGCGCGGTTCCCGGTGGCGCATCCCGTGGTATGCACGTCAACTGCCGTGTGCACGACGATCTCACTCCGGCACCGATGCCGACTGATGTGTCGAATCAGCGCACCCCGCTGCCCCCACAGGGTCGCCGCAGGTGTGCCGCTGAGCAGAGACGCGGGTGTGCCGCTGAGCAGAGACGCAGGTGTGCCGCTGAGCAGAGACAGCGGCCGCTCCAAGCTCTGTAGACAGAGGTCGCCGGAGTCTTCGCCGTCAGTCCGCCGAGCCGGCCGCCAACCAAATCACTTTCCAGCGCCACCTGCTGACCGATTCGCCTAGATCTGCGCCATGCCACAACACCTCGCCCACCGAATCTCGCCCGGTCAAGGCTGGCCGTCGCCGATGTTCAGGAGCAGGCAGGCGGGACAAGCGCACACGTTGGCGGTGTGCGCGCTCCTGTCGTCGCCCCGGCATGGATGAACGCTCACGATCGGCCCAACGTGTGCGCCTGTCCTCGCTCCAGCAACGACCGAAGCCCGCAATCAGCGAACGTGTGCGCTCACCCGCGTTGCCGTCGCTGCGACATGTCACCTATACCCTCAGAAATAGGACCTACGGAGCCAAGCCGCGGCCGACTGGTAGTCGAAACGGGCCGCACCCAACCCAGCGATTGACCTGGGCCCTGGACAGAGTGCCCGGCCAGCAAGGACACGGCTCCAAGCGCGGATCGAGCCTGTCCAGCAAGCCTCCCGAGGAGGAACCGACACCGGATCCGGCTGATAATTTTCCGCGCCCGCCGGACCACCCCTGGACACGCAGAGTCATGTCATCGTTTGGATTGGCGGTCCACAGTGTTCGGTCTACCTGTGGGAATTCGCGCGCCTCACTGAGACGTCCGAATTGTGAAAGTGCTATTGCTCACTCTAGGTAGTCACAAGACGGAGTCGTATCGTCACTTAAAAGTGAGCTATTTCGATAAGCCTCTCTTTTCGTGTGCGTTACGAAGTTACCGGAATACGCAACGTCGCCGATCTTGGGTATTCTCACGTCCGCCCCCCTGTCGCGGCGAACGGAGGAAGAACCGTGACTGAAACTGCCGATCGTGCGGCCGACCCCAACCTGCGCACCGATCTGGAAGACATCTACGGCCGATACGAGGAACTGCGCTCCGGAGTGGACGAGCTTCAGCGCAGCGTCGCCACCATGCAGGTCAGCGCCGAGTCGGAGAGTGGCGAGGTGCGGGCCACTGTGGACGCTGACGGCCGCCTCGTCGACCTGCGGCTCAACCAGGACGCCTGCCGTGAATGGCCGGTCGACACCCTCGCCCGTGTCATCGTCGAAACCGTCCAGCACGCCTCGGCCGGCAAAACCCGGCAGATCGAACAGCTGGTCACCAACCACCGTCCGACCGACAACGCCTGACCTTCCGAAACGCCAGCGCCCCCCATGTGAGACCGAACTCGACACATCTGTTCAGTTCAGCCGTCACGAAACACCACACATCAGGACCGATGACCCCACCCCACGGTCACAGGTCCATGCTCCCGAGCCGGGCCGCGGTTCTCACCACCGATACCGCGTCCCGGCGACAACGCCCGCTGCGTGTCCACACCGCGGCAACTCTTTACCGTTGTGCCTTTCCGGAAATGTCCGCGAATCATTCGCGTCGATGCGGCAAGCGACAAATACGGAATGTTCGATCAGGGAACGCTCTCCCGGTACAAGGTTCGCGATAACCCGGTGATGAAGTGATGGCGCGTGAGTCGCCTTGTGTGCCCTTTTGTGGAGACGTCGCGATGTAGGCCCGGAACGGGCCGGTGCGGTTGGCGACGCCTCCGAACGTACGAAATATGGGACTTTTTAGATCGCCATGTCGACGAACCGCGAGAGATGCAGCTGCGCCGCCACCGTGATGGTGTCGGTCGGGCCGTTTCGGTGTTTGGCGACGATGAAGTCGGCCTCGCCGGCGCGTGGCGACTCCTTGTCGTAGTAGTCGTCGCGGTGCAGCAGGATCACGACGTCCGCGTCCTGCTCGATCGAGCCGGACTCACGCAGGTCGGACAGCTGGGGGCGCTTGTCGGTCCGCTGCTCGGGACCACGGTTCAGCTGACTGACACCGATCACCGGGCACTCGATCTCCTTGGCCAACAGCTTGAGACCACGGGAGAGCTCGGAGACCTCCTGCTGCCGGCTCTCCGTCTTCTTCGGCGAAGACATCAGCTGGAGGTAGTCGATGACCAGCAGACGGAGGTTGTGCCGCTGCTTGAGGCGGCGCGCCTTGGCCCGGATCTCCATCAGGTTCATGTTGGGGGTGTCGTCGACGAAGATCGGCGCCTGACTGATCTCGCCCATCCGGCGGGCCAGCTTGGTCCAGTCGTCGTCGGAGAGCTGGCCGGAGCGAAGTGTGTGCAACGGCACACGCGCCTCGGCAGAGAGCAGGCGCATCACCATCTCGATCTTGCTCATTTCGAGCGAGAAGATGGCGGCCGCGTGACCGTACTGAATCGCCGCGTTACGGGCGAAGTCCATGCTCGCGGTCGACTTACCGAGACCGGGACGACCGGCAACGATGATCAGCTGGCCTGCGTGCAGACCGTTGAGCAGGCGGTCCAGGTCTTGGAAGCCGGTCGGGATGCCGGTCATCACGCCGCCGGCCGCGCCGACCGCCTCGATCTCGTCGAGGGTGGGCTGCAACATGTCGCCGAGGGCCGCGAAGTCCTCGCTGACCCGTTTCTCGGTGACCTCGTAGATGGCCTGCTGGGCCAGGTCGACGATGTCGTCGACGTCACGCCCGCCGTTGCCGCCGGTGCCATAGCCCAGCTGCACGATCTTGGTGCCGGCCTCGACCAGGCGGCGCAGGATGGCGCGCTCCGAGACGATCCGGGCGTAGTAGGAGGCGTTCGCCGCGGTGGGCACGCTCTCGATCAGGGTGTGCAGGTAGGGCACACCGCCGACCCGTTGCAGGTCGCCGGAGTCGGCGAGCGCGGCCGCGACCGTCAGGGCGTCGGCCGGCTCGCCACGGCCGTAAAGGTCGAGGATGACGTCGTAGACGGTGGCATGGATCGGCCGGTAGAAGTCGTTGACCTTGAGGATCTCGACGACGTCGGCGATCGCGTCTTTCGACAGCAGCATGCCGCCGAGCACGCCCTGCTCGGCCGCGACGTCCTGCGGTGGCGTCTTGTCGAAACCGCCCTCGAAGCCGCCGCCACCGCCCTTGTTGCCACCACCACCGCCCTTGTTGCCGCCGCCGCCACCGGCCTGGGACGGCGGCCGCGACTCAGGCCTCGCGTCGTCGGTGATCGACACCGGTTTCCCCCTCCACTCGGCCATCGGCCGCCTCACGGTCGAACTGCCTCCCCCTTCGACTGATCCCGGGCGGGATTCAGGGGTTCGCTGAAGATCTAAGTCCGCTTGTGAGGCTGGACCACTGTACGAACCCCGCCGCCACCAGCCCAACTGCCGCGGTGGACGAGCCTTGGGACAACCTGTGGACATCCCCGGTGACTCTGTGGGTAGCCCTGTGCACACCGTGTGGACAACTTCTGGGGCAGCGAACCCGAGCAGGGGATTCGTCGTCCCCACCTGTGGAGGGCAGAAACAAGTCAGGATCTGCGGAAATAGCTACTCGGGTGAGCAAGCAGTCGCACTGAGGCGTTGCGGTTCCGCTTCGGGCACGTCACCCTTTCCAGGTGGACCAACGGGAGTGGGACTACGGGACCCGCATGTCGCGCCCTCGGCGCGCTGCGGGTGCTTGGCCCACCCGGGAACCGGAGATCGAGGAGCCGGAGTCGCGTTGGGCATCGCTGACCGATACCGGCAGCATGGCGCCGAGCGACGAGGCACTGGCCTGGCAACGCCGCGCCGACGACTGGGCCCAGCAGGCCGAAGTCGAGCCGTATGGCGGCGGCGGCCAGGCGATCGAGCCGGTGAACAGGTGGTCCACCGAGGTCACCCCGACCGGTCGGCCGACCTTCCCGGCCGACGGTGTCGGCTGGCGCACCGAGACCGCCGAGTGGCGGGCCACCGGCGCGCGCTGGCGGCAGACCACCGAGTGGCGATCGTCCACCGGCTCGCATGTCTGGCGTTCCACCACCGAGGCGTGGCGGGCCGAGGACGAGGCCGCCGAGCGGGACAAACAGGCGTCGATCCCGGGTACCGCGTGGGAGACCGGCGCCGATCGGGAGACCCCGTCGTGGCGGCAGTCACCGGCGGCCGACCAGTCCGGCAGCACGCCGGCGTGGCGGCAGCCGTCGACCGAGACGCCGTCCTGGCGGCGCAACGATCCGGACAACTCGTCGTCCTGGCAGCGCCGGCCGGATCTGCCGGCCGCGACCACGCCGGTCGAGCAGACTCCGTCCTGGCGTCAGCCGTCCGTCCAGATGCCGACCTGGCAGCAGCCGTCCGCGCAGACACCGGCCGGCCCGCCTCCGACCGGTCAGGCGCCGTCCTGGCAGCAGCCGCAGACGCCCTCGTGGCAGCAGCCGCAGGCGACCCCGTCCTGGCAGCAGCCGTCGGCCCCCACGCCGCAGGCGCCCCAGACGCCGTCCTGGCAGCAGCCGCAGACCCCGTCGCGCCGCCGGGCCGCCGACACCGGCACCTGGTCCACCTCGTCCGCGGGCGCCGCCGGTTCGGCCTGGGGTGACCAGGGCCGTCCCGGCCCCGGGGAGAACACCACCGGCCTCACCCGCTGGGAGCGGACCGACGCGCCCGGCTGGCAGCGTTCCGCCGCTGAGGACGCCCGGCACCTGGTCCGTGAGGACGACCGTGCGGCCTGGCGCCGCGACGCGGGCGGCTTCGGCGAACGGCCCACCCGGGTCGGGCGCCGGCGGGCCGCCGAGGCCGATCCGGCCCCGTCCGGCGGCAGTGGCTGGTCGAGCGGGTCGTCCGCGGACAACTGGGCCGACCACACCGACACCGGCAGCATTCCGGTCGTCCAGGATCAAGACGACCGTCCCGCCTGGGCGGCACGCTCCGAGGCGCCGCCCCGGCGTGACCGTCGGCGGCAGCCCGAGGAGACCCGCCCCGAGCCGCCCGCCCGTCGTGCCGGTGGCAGCGGCGAGCGCCGTCGCTACAACTCCAACCCGACCAACTGGCGTGAGGACACCGCCTCCTGGGACGCCGACCAGGACACCAGCAACTGGACCCGTGACCCGGACACCGGTCAGTGGAGCCGGTCCGGTGAGGATCCGCGGGTGCTCGCATGGCGTGCCGAGGCGGCCCGCCGCGAGGCGACCAAGGACGAGACGGAGCCGCCCGCCCGCCGCTCCCGGCGCGACGAGCCGACCGGTGGGGTGCCCGGCGGGCCGCTGCCGAGCAGTTCGGTTCCGGCCGGCAACACGAGCGGTGCGGGCTGGTCAGCCGGCAGCGCTCCGGTCGACGATGGTCGTTCCGGCCGTCGTGGCCGCCCTGAGGAGCCGTTCAGCCCCGATGGGTACTCGGGTGGCCGCCGGCGTGCCTCCGACCCGTCGCGGCCCGCTGAGCCCCCTCGCGGCGCGGAGCCGCCGGGCCCGCAGGCTTGGCAGTCCGACCCCGAGCCGCGGCAGAGCCGGCAATACCGGCGTCTCAACATCGATCCGGAGGGGTACGGCGACGGCGCCCGCCCCGGACCGGGCTACCCGGGTGAGGACAGCCGCTCCGGCTCGGTGGGTTACCCGCAGGACGGCCGTCGCGGCCCGATTCCACCGCAATGGTCGGAGCCGGCCGGGCCGGAACCGCGCCGCCGGGCCTACCGGGACGAACCGGCCGACGCGCCCCGCTGGCAGGAGCCGGGCTACGGCGGCGGCCAGCGTGAGCTTCCGGCCGGTGGCGGCTACGGGCAGGCCCGCCCGGAGGCGCCGCGCAGTGGCTTCGGCAGTGCCGGCAGCCAGCGCGAACTGCCGGCCGGGCCGTCCGCCCAGCCGCAGCGGCCGGCCTACGGCGGTGGCCAGCGTGAGCTTCCGGCCGGTCCGTCCGCACAGCAGCAGCAGCCGACGTACGGCGCTCGTGAACTACCGGCCGCACCGGCCAGCGGCCCGGCCTGGGGCGACCAGGAGCGGGGCCAGCGTCCGGGCGGTGCGGGCGGCCAGTCGTGGGTGGAGCAGGAGCGCGGCCAGCGTCCGGCGCAACAGCGGCCGGCCTACGGTGGTGGCTCCGAGACGTCCTGGCTCGACCAGGAGCGCCAGCAGCCGCCCCAGCGCGGGCCGGCCTACGGCAGCCAGAACATCCCGGCCCAGCCGGCCGCCTACGACACGCCGCCCGAGCAGCAGCGTCGCCCCGGTTTCGGGTCGGCTCGCGCACTGCCGGCGGGCAGCTCGGCGCCGACGTCCGGGCCGGCCTGGACGCAGCAGCAGAAACCGGTGTACGGCAATGCCTCGGGTGACCTGACGGCACGTTGGCCGGATCCGCTGACCGACACCTCGTCCCGGCGTGGCTGGGGCGACCGTGACAATCCTCCGCCGCCCTCGGGAGGCGGCTTCGGCGACCGTCCGCCGCTTGCGGACTGGCTCGCCGCTGAACGCGCCGGCCGGCGCGGGGCCGAATATCGAGGCGCCGGGCAGGACGGTGAGACCGACTGGCGCCGAGAGCTGTCCCGCCAGACTGAGCTGGCTGAGGGCGAATCCCGCCGTTACGACACGTCGGACTTTCCTCCCTTTCGGCCAAGCGGTTCAGCAGCGGTCGACGGATCGTCGAATCTGGCCCTGAGCGCCACCTCGGTGATCGCCGCACCCGGCGCGGCGAGCTCCGGTGGAGTGGCGGTCGAGGAGGACACGTCGTGGCCTCCTCGCCGACCGACCGGCGCCTTCCAGGGCACCGGCTCCTACGAGCGTCGCCCGATGGGTGGCGACTTCCTACTCAACAAGCAGAACGACCTGCTCGATCCGGAGGACGAGGAAGAGGAGCAGGAGGACACCGGGACCCCGCTCGCCGCGGTCGGTTACACCGTCGTCTGGTACGGCGTGCCGGTCGTCCTCTTCGTGCTCGGCATCTTCGTGGTCAACAGCGGCCAGAGCGGTCACGCCCTGGACACGCTGGCCGGCGCCGCTCCAGGATTCGGCATCGCGCTGGTGCTGAGCATGGCGGTGGCCTACGGGCTCCGCACCGTCACGACGGCCTGGAAATCGGCGAGCGTCGGTCTGGCCGCGGCAGTGGTCGGCGGCGGCCTGGCCACCGTCCTGAGCTCGGCGATCACCGGCAACAGCCTGAGCTGAGTTAGCTGGCTCCGCTTCGCTCCGCGGCGATTTGCCTTGTAACCGGTGACTTGGCATCTGGTGCCAAGTCACCGGCGGCAAATCGCGGGGTGGACCGTCACGTGGGTTTGGATGGGTAACGAGAACGGCGCGCCGGGCGAGGCCTGACGCGCCGTTTCGGCGTAGTACGACGACTACTTGGCGGCCACCACGTTCACCGGGAACGTCGCGGTCACCTCGGGGTGCAGCTTGACCTGCACGTTGTACGCCCCGGTGGTCTTGATGTGACCGGGGAGCTCGAGGCGACGACGGTCCAGGGCGGGACCACCGGCGGCCTTGACCGCGTCGACGATCTCGGCCGGGGTGATCGAGCCGAACAGACGGCCACCGTTGCCGGAGCGCGCCTTCAGCGTGACCTTGAGGCCGGCCAGCTGGCCCTTGACCTCGTTGGCCTGGCCCAGGTCACGGATCTCACGAGCCTCGCGGGCCCGCTTGATCACGACGACCTGCTTCTCGGCGCCCTTGGTCCACTGGATCGCGAACCCCTGCGGGAGCAGGTAGTTGCGGCCGTAACCGTTCTTCACCTCGACGATGTCGCCGGGGGTGCCGAGGCCGGAAACCTCCTGCGTAAGGATGATCTTCATCTCGGTGCCCCCTCTCAGCGCGCCGTGGCCGTGTACGGCAGGAGCGCCATCTCACGGGCGTTCTTGACCGCGCGGGCGATCTGCCGCTGCTGCTGGGAGGTCACACCGGTGACGCGGCGGGCACGGATCTTGCCGCGGTCGGAGATGAACTTCCGCAGGAGCGCGGTGTCCTTGTAGTCGATGTAGGTGATCCCGTCCTTGTCGAGCGGGTTCACCTTCTTCTTCGGCTTGCGAAGCGCCGCAGCCTTAGCCATTGCTCAAACTCCTGTTGGTGATCTGGAAAGCCCGGTAGGGCTTAGAAGGGAGGCTCGTCGTCGAACGAGGAGTTGCCACCACCGCCGGAACGGCCACCGCCACCGGACGCCGGCGCAGCCGTGGCCCAGGGGTCGTCGAAGTCGTTGCTGTTGCCACGACCGCCACCACCGCTGTTGTTGCCACCACCGCCACCGAACTGCCGGTTGCCGCCGCCGCCACCACCGGAGCCGAAACCGCCCCCGGAGTTGCCGAACCCGCCGCCACCGCCGGACCGGACCGCTTTCTGCACCGTCGCCGTGGCGTAGCGCAGGGATGGGCCGATCTCGTCCACCTCGAGTTCGTAGGAGGAACGCTTCTCGCCCTCTTTGGTCTCGTAGGACCGCTGACGCAGCCGGCCCTGCACGATCACCCGGGCGCCGCGCTGCAGCGACTGGACGACGTGCTCGGCGGCCTCACGCCAGATGTTGCAGGTGAGGAAGAGCGCCTCGCCGTCTTTCCACTCACCGGTCTGCCGGTCCAGTGTCCGCGGCGTCGAGGCGATACGGAACGAGGCGACACCCGCGCCCGAGTTGGTGTAACGCATCTCAGGGTCGTTGACCAGGTTGCCGACGACCGTGATTACGGTTTCTCCAGCCATGAAACTTCTCCTCGCCGCTCAGATCGTTGACGCAAAGGGTCTCAGGACCCTCTGACAAAAACGGCTCAGCGGGTCTCGGGACGGATGACCTTGGTGCGCAGGATGGACTCGTTGAGCCGGAGCTGACGGTCCAGCTCGGCCACGGCCTCGGGCGTCGCCTGCAGGTCGACGACCGCGTAGATGCCCTCGGCCTTCTTGTTGATCTCGAACGAGAGCCGGCGACGGCCCCAGACGTCGAGCTTCTCCACCGAGCCACCCGCGGTCCTGATCACGTTCAGGTACTGGTCGAGCGACGGAGCAACGGTGCGCTCCTCGAGCGAAGGGTCGAGGATCACCATGAGTTCGTAATGACGCAAGACGTTCTCACCTCCTGTGGGCTATGCGGCCACGGTCTCTCCGTGGCAGGAGGTCTTGTGTCGCTCGCAGAAGAAAGCCGTGGGAGACATGAGCCCACGGCGAACACACTGCGAACCGAGCCAGCATACCCAGGTGGGCCGCTTGACCCAAAAACGGCGACCCCGTCCGTGGGACGAGGTCGCCGATGGAGAGCCGCGGGGCGTCCGGCCCGATTCGTTGGGTGGGACCTGGGGAGGAACGACCACACCGATGAGGTTGGACGCGTACGCCCCGCGGAGCTTTCAAAGAGCAGCTTACGCCATATTTGTGCGTGATGCACGTTGCGACACGATTGCCCGAATCGCGGCGGTTGCGACGCCGAGCACGCAGACCAGCGCGGTGAGCCCCAGCAGCCCCAGCGGATGCCCGTCCTCGATCCGCCCGACGGCGGCCACCGGCTGAGCCGCGTCCAGGCTGCCCGGGCCGGCCGGCGCCTCGGCCGGGACGCCGGCCAGGTCCTCCTCGGCCGACGGCGACACGGCCTGCTCCCGCGCCTGCACCGGGGACGCCGCGGACTTCCGGCCGCCTGGAGGCATGCCGGCGAATGCGGGCGCGCCGACTCCGGTCGTACCCCGCCGCGTCTTGCTCTTGATCTTGGGGGTTGCGGCGTCTTGCGACGCCTGCGCCGCGGTGGCCGAGGCCCGTTTTGCGGTCGCGGTCCGCGTCTCGTCGGACTTGTGCGCTCCGCGCCGAGACCCCTTCGATGCGGTACGGGTGGGCTCGGACTTGGGAGCGACGGAGTCCGGCCGGATCGAACCGGAGGTACGCGCCGGCGAGCCCGATCCGTTCGCCGGCCTCGACATCAGCGGGGAGCCACCCCCGCCGGCCGGGTCCGGGGTCGGTCCTGGCTGCTCGAACGAGGCCGACGGCGCCGCCGTGATCAGCATCGGCAGTACGTCCTCGCCGAACGAGCACTCCGGAGTGAGCTGCACCGCAGTCGTCCCGCGCCGGAACATCACCTCGGCCGCGCCGTCCGCCGGCACGATGCCCTGCGGCACCCCACCGAGCCGCAGCTGCGCGTCGTGGCCGGTCTGGTTGACCACCCGGACCACACTGCTGGCCGGCACCGTCATCGCCTCGGCGCTCGGCCGGGAACCGCAGGACAGACCGAACATGCCGATCCCGCCGAAACTCACCAGACGGTCGTTGGCGTCGAACTGGTCGGCGCTCGCCGTGCCGTTCGAGAGCAGCGGAGCGCCGAAGATCAGGGCACTCAGCCCCAGCGCCGCCATCCGGTATCGGAACTGCCGCGACATGCGCCATCCCCCAGGTCAACACCGGCTCGCGCCGGCATCCGTCAGCAAAGATCAATGGAAGTAACGACTCGCTGTGGAGCGCGGTGACGCGAGAGGAAAGCGTCGTACCCGCGTCGTAGGCTCGTCCCATGCGCATCGGAGCCCACGTCGATTCCGCCGACCCGCTGGCCGAGGCCGCCGCTCGCGGCGCCGAGGCCGTGCAGTTCTTCCTGACCGACCCACAGAAATACAATTCGCCCAAACCACGTGAGGACGCCGAGCGGATCCGCGCCTCCGAGGTGGACGTGTTCGTGCACGCGCCGTACATCATCAATGTCGCGTCGCCCAACAACCGCATCCGCATCCCGAGCCGCAAGCTGCTGATGGCCCACGCCCGCGCCGCCGCCGAGCTGGGCGCGAAAGGGCTGATCGTGCACGGTGGCCACGTCGGCGCCGGCGCCGATCTCGAGGCCGGTTTCGTCAACTGGCGGAAAGCCTTCGAGTATGCGGAGAGTGAGGGTGGCCTGCCGCTTCCGGTCCTGATCGAGAACACGGCGGGTGGCGACAACGCGTGCGCCAGGCGGTTCGACGCGCTGGCCCGGTTGTGGGAGGCGGTCGGCTCGTTCGGGGCCGGGTTCTGCCTGGACACGTGCCATGCGTTCGCCGGCGGGGAGGACCTGGCCGGCATCGTCGACCGGGTCAAGGCGATCACCGGACGGATCGACCTGATTCATGCCAACGATTCCAAGGGTGGATTCGACTCGGGGCAGGACAGGCACGACAACCTCGGGAGTGGGAAGATCGACACCGAGTTGGTGGTCGCCGCCATCCGCGCTTCGGGAGCTCCGGCCATTGTGGAGACCCCTGGTGGGATCGAGGGGCAGACCGCCGACATCGCCCTACTGCGGGAGCGGGCGGGCAACTGACGCACCGCCCCGGGGAGGGTCATGACCGAGCAGCCGCAGCCGATTGCGCCTGCCGCCGCGCCCGCCTCCGCGCCTGCGGAGCCGGTGCCGGCGCCGCGCGAGCCACGGCCGGATTCTCCGCGCCGTCGATTCGGCCTGTTCCGGAGGAAAGCCCCGGCTGCGACTTCGGCCACCACCGCGCCCGCGGCGTCTCCTTCGGCGGTCCAGGGCTCGGCCAAGCCGTCCGCCGGGTCGGCCGCGGCGCCGTCCTCAGCCTTGCCCTCTGGCGATTCGGCTGCCGGGAGTTCGGCTGTGCCGCTTTCCACCTCGGCGCCGTCGGTTACCTCGGGCACCTCCGCCGCGTCGGCCACATCGGCTACCTCCGCCACCTCAGCCGGGTCGGCCACCTCAGCCGTCTCCGCCGCGTCGGCCGGGTCGGCCACCTCAGCCGTCTCCGCCGCGTCGGCCGGGTCGGCCACCTCAGCTGTCTCCGCCGCGTCGGCGGGGTCGGCTACCTCGGCCGGGTCGGCCGGGCTGGCCGGCGATCCAGGTTCGGGCGGTGGCGGTTCGGTTGCTTTGAAGCGTGCCGGAGAGTCGGAGGGCTCTACCGGGCCCGGCCCGGGCGCTGACGTCGGAAAAGCGGCAGATATTCCGGTTTCCGATGAGTCCGGTAAGCCGGAGAGTCCACAGGAGACGCCGCCTAAACCTCGCAAGCCCCTGCCGTCGGCCCGGCCGCCCGGCGCACCGCCGGACCCCTGGAGTGTCTTCGCCGCTACACAGGACCAGGGGCCGGGCCGGATCCGCCGCGGTCTTCGGGCGACACTGCGTGGGCTCGTCCACGAATACGCCCTGGTGATCTACGCCGCCTGCCTGCTCGCGGTGGCGATGACCTGGCCGGCCTTGCGGTACCCGATGCACACCCTCCCGCAGGATCTCGGCGACCCGTCCCGGCAGGCCTGGCAGGTCTCCTGGATCGGGCACATCCTGATCAGCGATCCGGTGCGGCTGTGGCAGGCGAACGCCTACTTCCCCGCCGCGGACGGTCTGGCCTTCGGCGACAGCCTGGTCGGCTACGCCCTGGCCGGAATGATCGGCACCGGTCCGGCTGCCGCGGTGCTGCGTTACAACGTGCTGTTCGTGCTGGCCCACGCCCTGCTCGTGATCGGCGCCTACGCCCTGGTCCGGCAGTTGGGGGCCCGCCGTACCGGCGCAGCGGTTGCAGCGGTCGCGTTCGCCTACGCGCCGTGGCGGCTGGCACAGGAGGGCCACCTCGACATCATCTCGGCCGGCGGCATCCCGCTGGCTCTCGCCATGCTGGCCCGCGGGCACGGCTATTCGCTGCGGCACGGCTTCCGCGCCGAACGACGAAGCGCCACCTGGGCGATCTGCGGCTGGCTCGTCGCGATCTGGCAGCTCACTCTCGGCTTCTCGCTGGGCATCCCCTTCGCCTACCTGCTGGGGTTGCTTCTGATCGTGCTGATGTTCGCGTCGGCAGTCCATTCGTTGCGCGGCTTCCTCCGGTACCGCCGCGACCAGAAGGACCGCCGCGAGGTCGCCGCACTCACCACCCCGGTCCCCGACTCCGGCAAGGCCTCGGTCGGCGCCCCGGACAAGGCGCCTGCCTCGGACGCCGCCCCTGCCTCTGTCTCAGGCAAGGCCGCTGCCTCCGGCTCCGGTCTCTCGGGCGAGGCCCCCGCCTCTGGCTTCGACCGCATTGGCAAACCCGCCGCCTCTGGCTCCGACGTGGAGGGTAAGCCTGGCATATCCGGCATGTCAGCGGCCTCCGACGCAGCTGCATCCGATTCGAAGGCTGCTAAAGCTGTGCCTTCGGTCGACAAATCGGTTAAATCCGCCTCCCCGGTGCCCGGCACGTCAACCGAATCCGCCTCGCCCGAATCCGCCCCATCCGGGTCTGCCTCGCCCGGGTCTGCCTCGCCCGGGTCTGCCTCGCCCGGGTCTGCCTCGCCCGGGTCTGCCTCGCCCGGGTCTGCCTCGCCCGGGTCTGCCTCATCCGGGTCTGCCTCGCCCGAATCCGCGTCCACCTCATCTGGGTCCGGTCAGAAAACTGAGGCGGCCGCGTTCGCCGCGCCTTCCGTCGGAAATACCGACAGATCCTCCGCATCCATCTCGCCGGCAGGCCGTGCCGCGGCATCCGCGACTCCCGCGTCCGGCCAGAAGAGTGAGACGGCGGTGGCCGACGGGCTCACCCTTTCGCAGGGCGGAAAAACCGACAAGCCGACCACTCCCGCCTCCGTTGAATCCGACCAAAAGGGCGGAAAGGGTGAGACGTCCGCGAGTGGTAAGGCGGCGACACCCTTTGGCACCGAAGATTCGGCGGTCGGGAGCGGCGACGGGAAGGGTTCGACCGCCGGGGCCGGTGAGAAGGGTTCCACGGCCGCAGCTAGTGGTAAGGGTTCGGCGGCCACGGATGGCGGGAAGGGTTCGGCGGCTTCGGCTAGTGGGAAGGGTTCGGCGGCTGCGGGCGGTAGGACTGACACCGCGGTGCAGCCGGCTGTGGAGCTGGCCGGGACGGATGTCCTGGAGAGCCCGCCCCGGAAAAAGCTGGGCTGGCTACGGTTCTTCCGTCGTCCGGCTCCGGCCCCCAAGAAGCCTCCTCGTTGGAAACCGCTCATCGGCGTTCTGCTGACCAACGTCAACATCATGGGCGCGACGATCTTCGCGGCGGTCGGCATCTTGATCGCGGTGCCGTACATCCGGCTCAACGACAGCGGCTCGCGTCTCGAGGAGATCCAGTTCTTCTCACCGCCGCTCCAGGGCCTCCTGATCGGCCCGGCCGAGTCGCGGATCTGGGGCGCCGCGCACGAGACTCCCCGTTCCACGCTCGGCTGGGCCGCCGAGATGTCGCTGCTGCCCGGCTTCGTCCTGTATGCGCTGGCGCTCGCCGGCCTGTTCCTGTCGATCTGGCGGCTCCGGCACCGGCTGGTACTCCTCGCCGGGCTGGCCACGGCGGTCGTCCTCACCCTGGGCACCAACTTCCTCGACGGCCGCTGGACCTACCTGCCGTTGTTCGGCCACTTCCCGGCCTCGTTCGACCTGCGCATCCCGGGACGTCTGATGCTGTGGGTGACGCTGGTGCTGTCGATCCTGGCCGCCGGAGCGGTCGACGACTTCGTCCGCCGGGCCGAGCACCTGGCCGCCCAGCGGATCCCACCGTGGCCGGGTCCGTGGCTGCGCCTGGCCACCCTGGTCCCGCTGCTCCTGGTGGCCCTGGAAGGCTGGAACACCACCGCGCACCCGATCGTCCCGGCCCAGCCGGCCGCGATGCGAACCGTCCCCGGGCCGATGCTGGTCCTGCCGACCGCCGAACTCACCGATCAGACGGTCCAGCTCTGGAGCACCACGAAATTCCAGGACATGGCGAACGGTGGTGGCGGGTTCGGCGCACAGGCGCAGAGTGAGCTACGTGCCAAAGTCGCCGGTTTCCCGGACGCCACCAGCATCAACTACCTGGATTCGATCGGCGTCCGGCGGGTGCTGCTGCTGAGCGACCACATCGCCGGCACCTCGTGGGAGGGCGCCGGCGACCTGCCGGTGGACAACCTCGACATCCGACGCGAAGACATCCCCGGCGCCGTCGTCTTCTACCTCGACTAGCTAGAGGCCCTGTCCGCCTGACAGCCACCACCCTCCCCCGATCTGGATAGAGAACAAAGCCCGCCCCGTGCGAAGCTGCAGGTGACTGTGGCCATGACGCGAGGCTCGCCCGATCTCGCGGGGCGTAAGGGCGCGATGATGCCTGCCCACAGCCGTTTTCCCCCACCCCGGGCAGGCGCGAAGCGCCCCGGAAGACTTGTGGACCTCGGCAAAACACTCGAGTTTCGCCATTTTGCGCAGCGATATCGCCGGTCGGGATCGACGCTGAAGTGAATCTTGCATTCGTCCTGGTCAGCGCCATCCTCAGCGAGCTTTGCAAGATCATCGTGAGGTCTGATGACCTTGGGCGGCCGTCCGGAGGCGGTACCGGGAGCGGGCCGCCGAGGGCGGGTCCGCCGGTCGCAGCGCTGTTCAGCGCACACGTTCGTCTGGGCGCAGCGCTGTTCAGCGCACACGTTCGTCTGGGCGCAGCGGTGGTCAGCGCACACGTTCGCCGATCGTGTGCGTCTGCTTCGCTCTGACGGGGACGGGCGCACACGTTGTGCCGTCCGTGTGCGCCTGCCCTCATTCCGGCGAGGGTGAAGTCGCACATTGCCGCATTGTGTGCGCTGGTCGTCGCACGCCGGCGACCACGCCGGCCCGAGCGCCGGCGACCGCCTCGGGCGGACGGCCCGGCGACCGCGTCTGGCCGAACACCGCGACCGCGTCTGGCCGAACACCGCGACCGCGTCGGGCCAAGCGCCGACGACCGGGGCTGGCCGAAGGTCCGCGACCGGGGCTTACCGAACACCGGCCACACGGCCCGGGCCAAGAACCGGTGCGCCCTACGGTGATGCCAGGCCCGCGGGCAGGCCGGCGCCGATCAGCATCCCGATCACCGGCCGCCACTGCGGAGAGGCGGCCACCCTGGACACCGGCATCACGAACGCGGCGAACGCCGGCGCGACGAAAAACGTCCGGAAAGTGGGTGCGGACACGCGCGGGCAGGCGAACGTGAGCGGGCGGGTGCTGGGGCCGGCTTTCTAGCCTGCGGGGAGGGGTTCGGCGGGCTCGTCATTGTGGATCGGCGGGGGCGGGGCCTCCTCGGACGGCCCCATCCCGAGGCTGCGGCGTAGGCCGGTGATCCATGGGTGCTCCGGGCCGTCCAGTGGCCCGGCGTCCGGGTCGGCGCCGTCGTAGCTCTCCCGGACCACGTCCAGTTCCGGACGCCAGATCTCACGCACCACCAGACCGCACAGCACCGCCACGGTGACCAGCCGGAGAGTGGACGCGAGCACGAAGGTGCCCTCCGGAATGACCGCGTTGCCACCCGCACCGATCAGCTCGGCATAGAAGGCAGCGAGGTAGCCAATCTCAGCGATCGTCCAAGCGATGATCGCGCCCCACTTCGGGCGGGCCAGCACCACCAGCGGGAGCAGCCACAGCACGTACTGCTGGGACCAGACCTTGCTGAAGATCAGGAACGCGGCCACGACCAGGAAGGCGAGCTGGCTCAACCGTGGACGGCGCGGCGCCAACAGGCCGAGGACCAGGATCGCCAGGCAGGAGAGGCCGAACAACGCGTACGACAGATTGTTGAGCGTCGGCACGTGATCACTGAGCCACTGGAACGGACCCTGGTCACCGACCGCCCCGCTGTTCCACTTGCTGTCGATGTAACGCCCGATGTACCAGAACGTGCCCCAGTCGATCGGCCGCTCGTCGTTGAGGCGGAAGAACCGCAGCCAGCTCTCGTGCCACATGATCATGACCGGCAGGTTGACCAGGAGCCAGGTGACCCCGGCGGCCAAGAACGAGCTGACGAACGTCCATATCCGGCCCATCCGCAGCGCCAGGATCAGGATCGGCCCGAGGATGAACAGCGGCCACAGTTTCGCCGCCGCGCCCAGGCCGAAGAGGACACCGGCCCAGACCGGGTACCGCTTCACCCAGACGTACAGGCCGAGAGCGAAGAACCCGATCGCCAGGAAGTCCCAGTTGATCGTGGCGGTGACCAGCAGGATCGGTGAGAGCGCGAAGATCGCGGCATCCCAGGGCCGGCGGCGGCGCAGCGCCAGGATGATCCCGACACTCATCACCGCCAGGATCGAGAGCACCAGGGCGTTGATGTTGTAGAACCAGCTGCCCTGGTTGATGTCGGGGTGGGTCTGGCCGTACGAGTGCACCGGCAGCCCCAGCGCACCCATGAAGTACCCGGTGACCACCGGATACTCGACCGGGTGATCCCGGTAGGGCACCTTGCCCTCGTTGAGCCCCTCGGCGAAGTAGAGCGCCAGCACATCGGTGTAGCAGTACCGCGTGTACTGGACGTTCTTCTGCCAGTTGCCGTCCATGCAGGGCGATTTCTGCACCCAGGAGAGCGCCAGCATCAGACAGGCCAGAGCGATCACGATCCGCTGAGCGCTCCAGAACCGGCCGGGCTGGGCGTCCGGCCGGACAGCGTGGGCCCCGAGTGGCCCGCCGATGGCTTCGGAGAGTCCGCGCACGAAGCCGTCCGAGGTCGCGCTCGAGACGTCAGGCCGATCGGTGGGCGGTAGGGCGCTCATGTCTTGGCATCATGCCGCATCAGTAGCCCGGAAAGGTGACCGGCCGGGTCCGGCACACCGATCTTCATCAGACACACAGCCGCAGCTAAGACAAAGCGGCGCCCATCTCCACGAGATGGACGCCGCTTCTCAGTCAGTGCCGCTAATCGTCGTCGTCTCCGTCGCCGTTGTTACCGGGACCGTTGCCGCCACCGTTGTTGCCAGGGCCGTTTCCGGTGTTGCCGGTGGCCTGGCAGAGGATGTTGGTCGGGTCGAACTGGCAGAACGCGCTGTTCGGGTCCTGGCCGATCGGCGTCTCGACGACCGGCTTCGTGCCGTTGCCCTTGCTGTCGTCACCGGTCTTGATGCGCTCCGGGAACTTCTCCTCGTCCCACTTCATCGCCTCGGCGGCCGTCTCGAGGAACTCCTCCCAGATCGCGGCCGGAGTGCCGGAGCCGAACATCGGGCCGCCGTCCTTCTCCTTCAGCGACACACGGCCTTCGGCGCCACCGACCCAGACGGTCGCGGCCAGCTGCGGGATGCCACCGACGAACCAGGTGTCACCGTTCAGGCTCTTGCCGTTGACCTCGATCTCCCAGGTACCGGACTTGCCGACCGACTCGTGACCGCTGACCGTGTTCTCGGCCCGCTTCGGGATCTCCTTCATGACACCGAGCAGGTTCGACATCTGGGCCTCGTCGAAGACCCGCTTGCCCTTCTGCGGCGCGGTGTAGAGGATCTTCTCGTCACCGGTCTTGGGGTCACGCTGCTTCACCTCTTTGATGAAGTGTGCGTCGTGCCGGACACCGGCGTTCACGATCGTGGCCACGCCCTGCGCGTGCTCCAGGGGGAGAACGCGGTACTGGCCGAAGGCGACCTCGGTGTGGAACTCGCTGCCGAGCTTGCCCTTCAGGTCGATCTTCTTGCCGCCGTCGGTCCACATCGTCTCGACACCGGCGTCGCGAGCGGCCTCGATGACCTTGTTCGGGCCGAGCTCGTCCGCGATCCAGTAGAACGGGAAGTTGTAGGACCGGATCGTGGCGGTCTCGAGGTCACAGAAGGCACCCTTGCCGTCACAGATGGCGCCCGGGTCGGCGCCGGCGTTGCTGATCTTGCCGCCTTCGGGCTTCTCCTTGTTCACGTCCCAGACGGTGTCGAAGGAGTAGTCCGCCTTCAGGCCGGCGGCCAGCGTGTAGATCTTGAACGTCGAGCCCGGGGACTGGCCGCCGGAGCCGTCGTCCGGGACGCCGCTGCCGTCGCCCTTCATGTAGCCGGCGTAGTCGATGCCGTACGGGTCGTCACCGCCGTAGTAGCCGAGCACCTCGCCGCTCTTCGGGTCGATGCCGATCACCGCGGCCTGGTAGCTGGCCTTCTGCTTGTACATCGGGGAGGTCTTGCTCGCCTTGGAGCCGGCCTTCTCCGCCGCCGCCTGCACCTTTGGGTTGATCGTGGTGGTGACCGTGTAGCCGCCGGCCTTGAGCTTGTTCGCGTCGATCCCGAGAGCGTTGAGCTCGTACGTGACATGGCGCGTGACCATGTTGACCGGCCGGTCCTCGGGAGTGCCCTTGGCGGCTTTCTTCGGGTCGATCGGCATGGGGTACTTCCGCTGGTCATACTGAGCCTGGGTGATCGCACCCAGCTCCAGCATGTTTTTCAGCGTGTACTCCCAGCGCTGCTCGGCTTCCGCCCGGTTGTTCGCCGGGTCGTACCCCGGGTGCGTCTTCGTCGCGTACGGCTGCTTGATCAGCGACGCGAGCACCGCAGCCTGGTAGACCGTGATCTCGTTCTTCGTGCCCTTCTTCACCGAGGCCCCGTAGTAACCCTGGGCCGCCGACTCGGCGCCGTACCGGCCACGGCCGAGGTCGATGAAGTTCAGGTACATGCCGAGGATCTCGTCCTTGCTGTACTCCGACTCCAGCTTGCGGGCGATCACCGCCTCGCGCAGCTTCCGGCTGTAGCTGATGTCCTTCTCGTCGGCGACGTGCCGGGCGTACTGCTGGGTGATGGTCGAGGCGCCCTGGAGCTCGCCGCCGGTGAAGTTGTTCCACGCGGCGCGGGCGATGCCCTTCATGTCGATGCCGTTGTGGTCGCGGAAGTTCTTGTCCTCCGCGGCGATCACGGCGTTCTGCATGTTCGCGCTCATCTGCTGGTACGGCACGTTGATCCGGGGGGATCCGGTCCTCTCCAGAACCGAGCCGTTGGACAGCAGGAACGTGTTCATCTGCTCCTCGGCCTTGGCCTCGGGCAGCTTGACGTCATCGAAGAAGTAGGTGCCACCGACGATGCCGACACCGAGCATGATGACCAGCACCGCCGCGGCCGCGGTCAGGATGTTGGCCCGCCGGTACTTCTTGTCGGCCTTGCTGCGGCCTTTCTTGCCGCCGCTGCCGGAAGAACCACCCGACCCGCCACCACCGCCGGGCCCGCCGGGTCCACCGGGGCCGCTGGGGCCACCCGGTGACACCGAAGCGCGGCCACCGACCGAGGCACGGCCACCAACCGATGCGGAGCCCACGGAGGCACGGCCACCGGCCGGCGCGGAGCCGACCGAGGCACGACCTGGGGTTGCCGAACCCACCGACGCCGAGCCGACCGATGCCCTGGCGGCTGGGGCAGAGCCCACCGACGCCCGCCCCGACGAGCCAGGCACCGAGGCGGCTCCGGATGGACGCCGGTAGGCGTCCGGGCCGGGCTTGCTCTCGTTACGTGGATCGTCGCCGGGCGTGGAAGCAGCGGACGGCCCGGGCACTTGTACCCGGGCTCGTGCGGACTGCGATTCGCCGTACGCGTTCATTCCCTCACACCTACCGGTCGCGGGGGCGCGGTCAGAAGGCCCGGACGAGCCTTGCCGACACTGCGCCACGAGCGGGCGTTGTGGGCTGCGGTCCCGGCAGCCCCCATGTCATGTGTCTGTGATGACCGGAATCCGGCCTCAAACTCGTACACGTTAACGGGATCGATCCGGTTCATCGCCGAGCCTCCCCGCTGTGTGACGACGGACCTGTTCGGTGGGATCCCCCTCCACCGGACGAGACCATAACGTCGGTGCGCAACATCTCATCATCGCCGAGACCGTCGCGACCCAGAACGAACCTCTCGATCAGGTGGTTCCAGGCACACGAGCGACACACCTCGACGACGAAGACCTGAAACTCACGCAGCGTCATCGCCAGCACGGGCAGCTCGGCCAATTTCCGAGCCTGACCAGCGGACTGCTTGAGCTCGTCGCCATAGACGTAATGCACAAGTGTCAGGTTGTCCCGGCGGCAGATCGGGCACCGTTCGTCGGTCGGCTCGCCGTGGAAGGTTGCGGCGTTTCTCAAGTAAGGAGACGCGTCACACACTTCAAGCGGACCGATCCGGCCGTTTTTGACGTCACGCAGGACTGCCCGCCTCTGTAGCGAGTAGTCGACAACCTGCCGCTGCGTGCGCATGGCGAAGAGAGTACGCGGTCCCCGCTCCCACGGCGACAGCCATCACACAGCGTGGCGTGGCGACTGCACAGGATGTGTAAGTTGCGGACCTGAGCGAGCCGATCTACGGTTGCGATGTATCGGGCCGATACATCGGGACACAGTTCGAGGGAGGGCCAGTGCTGGAATTGGCGATCCTCGGTCTCCTTCAGGAGGCCCCGATGCATGGGTACGAGCTCCGAAAGGAACTCGCCACCAAACTCGGCACGCTCCGCGCCGCGATCAGCTACGGCACTCTGTACCCCACTCTGAAGCGGCTGAAGCTCGCCGGCTGGATCAGTGAGGCCGAGGCCAACAGCGACATCATTCCCCCGATGACCAGCAAGCGGGGACGGGTTGTCTACAAGATCACGGCCGAGGGCAAGGAGCACTTCGCCGACCTGCTCACCCAGGCCGGCCCGGAGACGTATGACGACGCCGGGTTCGGCGTGCACTTCACGTTCTTCTCGCGCACCGATCGCGCCACCCGGCTCCGCATCCTGGAGGGCCGGCGCCGGCGCATCGAGGAGCGCCGGGAAGGCCTGCGCGAGATCCTGGCCCGCGCCGCCGACCGACTCGACGCCTACACCCTTGAGCTTCAACGCCACGGTCTCGACGCGTGCGAGCGCGAGGTCCGCTGGCTGGAAGAACTGATCAGCAACGAGCGCTCCGGCCGCACCCCCGCCTTCCGCCAGCGTGCGGAGAGTCAGCGTGCGGAGAACCAGCGTCCGGAGAGCAACCCAGAACCACCGCGTCCGCACCTGGACCGGCCGTGATGAACAACAAGGAGGCAAACGCGATGGGTTCCGTCCGCGTCGCCATCGTCGGTGTGGGTAACTGCGCCTCGTCCCTCGTGCAGGGCGTGGAGTACTACAAGAACGCCGACCCAAACGACCGCGTTCCGGGTCTCATGCACGTGACCTTCGGCGACTATCACGTATCTGATGTGAAGTTCGTCGCGGCGTTCGATGTGGACGCCAAGAAGGTCGGCATGGACCTCAGCGAGGCGATCGTCGCCAGCGAGAACAACACCATCAAGCTGACCGACGTGCCGCCGACCGGCGTCACCGTGCAGCGCGGCCCGACCTTCGACGGCCTGGGCACCTACTACCGCGAGATCATCGAGGAGTCGACGGCCGAGCCGGTCGACGTCGTCCAGGTCCTACGGGACGCCGAGGTCGACGTCCTGGTCTCCTACCTGCCGGTGGGCTCGGAGCAGGCCGACAAGTTCTACGCGCAGGCCGCCATCGACGCCGGTGTCGCGTTCGTGAACGCGCTGCCCGTCTTCATCGCCTCCGACCCGGAGTGGGCGCAGAAGTTCACCGACGCGGGTGTGCCGATCGTCGGCGACGACATCAAGAGCCAGGTCGGCGCCACCATCGTGCACCGCGCGCTGGCGAAGCTGTTCGAGGACCGTGGTGTCGAGCTGCTCCGCACGTACCAGCTGAACTTCGGCGGCAACATGGACTTCATGAACATGCTGGAGCGCAACCGCCTGGTCTCCAAGAAGATCTCGAAGACCCAGTCGGTGACCTCCCAGATCCCGCACGAGATGGTCAAGAGTGACGTGCACATCGGCCCGTCCGACCACGTGCCGTGGCTCGACGACCGCAAGTGGGCGTACATCCGCCTGGAAGGCCGCTCCTTCGGTGACACCCCGCTGAACGCCGAGCTCAAGCTCGAGGTGTGGGACTCGCCGAACTCGGCCGGCGTGATCATCGACGCGGTGCGCGCCGCGAAGATCGCGAAGGACCGCGGCATCGGCGGCCCGATCCTGTCGGCGTCGTCCTACTTCATGAAGTCCCCGCCCGTGCAGTACAGCGACCACGACGCCCACGCGGCCGTCGAGGCGTTCATCGCGGGCGAGATCGAGCGCTGACCCGCAAATCCCTGAGTCAGGCCGGCGCCGGAAACGGGCCGGCCTGACTCATGTGAGGCCCCAGGCCCGTTGCAGGGCGACCGCGGCCTCCAGCTCCAACAGGATGCGCTTACGGTCGAGGCCGCCGCCGAAGCCGACCATCTTGTTGCCGGCGCCGACCACCCGATGACACGGGACGATCACCGGGATCGGGTTGTGGTTGCAGGCCGTGCCGACCGCGCGGGCCGCTCCCGGATCGCCCAGAGCGGTGGCGATCGCCCCGTAGGTGATCGTCTCGCCGTACGGGATCCGGGCGATCTCCGCCCACACCGCCCGTTCGAACTCCGAACCGCCACGCATGTCGAACGGCACCGTGAAGTCGGTCAGCTCCCCGGCGAAGTAGGCACGCAACTGCTCGGCCGCGGGATGGTCGGTGGACGGCCCGGGCCGGGCGGCGAAGCGCACCCCCACCACGGCCGGACCGTCGACGACGAGACCGAGCGGACCGATCGGCGACTCGATGACGAACATGACGTCAAGTCTGCCTCGACGACCATGCAAAAATCTGGATCCCTCGCGCGTCGTATACGGCGGAGGTGACCGGTGAGGCAGTCGCTCGAAGACGAGTTCACCGCATTCGTGACGGAACGGGGGCAGGCCCTGCTCCGGATCGCGCACGCGCTGACCGGGGATCGGGAGTCCGCACAGGACCTGGTGCAGGGCGCGCTGGCGAAGGCGTACGCACGATGGCCGCGGATTCACACCGACGCCGAGGCGTACGTCCGGAAGATCATCTACAACGACCGGGCGTCCGCCTGGCGCCGTCCCGCCCGCCGCAACGAGGTGTTCGTCGCCGACGTGCCGGACCGGGCCGCCGAACACCGCCACGACCAGGACGTCACCGACCGGCTCACGGTCCGCGACGCGCTGCTGTCGTTGCCGGCCCGGCAGCGGGCCGTGCTGGTGATGCGCTACCTGGAGGACCGTTCGGTGGAGGAGACCGCCGAGGCGCTCGGCTGCCGGCCCGGCACAGTGGCCAGCCAGGCGTCCCGGGCTCTGGCCAAACTGCGCGACATGGTCGGTGACCGGATGACGTCGATGGGAGGGGCCCGATGAGAGACCTGGAGGAGACCTTGCGCGACGCGGTCCAGGACCTCGCCGACGACGCCCCGCACGCCTACGACCTGGCCGGCGCGGCCCGGGTCCAGGGACGCCGGATCCGCCGCCGCCGGCATGCCGCGGCCGCCCTGGCGGTGCTCGCGGTCGTCGCCGTCCCGTTCGTCTGGTCGCGGCCGGAACCGCGGACTCCGGTGGTGCAGCCCGCGCCGACGCCGTCGGTCACGGTGAAGGCGAGTATCCGCCCGCTGCCCGACTTCTTGGTCAGGACGCCCTATCGGCTTCCCGGCGATGCGGTCGTCACCATGGTCACCATCCCGAGCACGGTCATCGAGGACGGCGCCCAGGTTTCCGGCCCCAACACCTACGTGGCGCTGGACCGGGACGCGGGCCGATACCGGCAGCTTCCCTTCGACGAGAGCCTGGCGGCGATGTCACCCGACAGCGACCGGTTGGCGATGTCACCCGACGGCAAACGGTTCGCTGCCGAGGTGGCCCGGAACGAGATAGGCGTCCTGGATGCCACTGGTAGGCGGCTGGACACGCTGAACGTCGACACACACGATCGAGTCGGTGCCGACCCGGTCTGGTCGCCGGACGGGTCCCGTCTGCTGATGCCCACCGATGGCGGTTTCGCCGTCTACGAGACCAGCACCGGAGAAGTCCGTCAGTTCGCTGACCTCGACATCTCGTCGCTGTGTTCGGACTTCTGCTCGTTCAGCTGGCTGCCGAACGGCCACGAGATCGCCGCCCCCCGGGAGGATGTCAGCGAGCCACAGGGCGAGTCGATCCCGGACCGGATCGAAAGCGTGATCGTCTACTCGGCCGACACCGGCAAGCGGGTACGCAGCATCCCGATGACCGGTGTGCCCGTCGGTAACCAGGCCTGGTCCCCGGACGGCAGCTCGGTGCTCATCCGGGAGGAGCAGGGGATCCGGGTCGTGGACGCGATCACCGGCATCCCACGGGGTAAACGGATGGCCGGGCCGGACGCGATCTACCTCTCCGACGGCCGGATCCTCGGTTACGGCAGCTCATTCGCCCAGGTCTACGCGCCCGACGGCACTCTGCTGGAGGAGTACCGGATGCCGCGCCAGTTCACCGGCGGAATGACGCTGACCGTGGCCCGTTCCTAGTAGCCCTGCGAGCGGGCCCATTTCAGGAGCTCCGCCTCGGCCTCGTCGCGGTCCAGCGGCCCCCGGTCGAGCCGGAGCTCCTTCAGGTGACGCCAGGCCTGGCCGACGATCGGGCCCGGCGGCACCCCGAGCAGCTCCATGATCGCGTTGCCGTCGAGGTCGGGACGGACCTTGGCCAGGTCCTCCTCGGCCGCGATCCGGGCGATCCGCTCCTCGAGCGCGTCGTAGTCGGTGGCCAGCTGGGTGGCCTTACGGCGGTTGCGGGTGGTGACGTCGGAACGGGTCAGCTTGTGCAACCGGGCCAGCAGCGGGCCGGCGTCGGTCACGTAGCGGCGCACCGCCGAATCGGTCCACTCGCCCCGGCCGTACCCATAAAAACGCAGGTGGAGGCCGACCAGGCCGACCACCTCGGTGATCACGTCCTTGGGGTATTTCATGGCCTTCATGCGCTGTTTGGTGAGCCGTGCGCCGACCACCTCGTGATGGTGGAAGCTGACCCGGCCGTCGCGGCCGACCGCCTTGGTGGCGGGCTTGCCGATGTCGTGCATGAGGGCGGCCATCCGGAGCACGAAGTCCGGGCCCCCGTCGCCCTCCAGGCGCATCGCGTTGCTGACCACGATCAGCGTGTGCTCGTAGACGTCCTTGTGCTGGGCGTGCTCGTCGATCTCCAGCTTGAGCCCGGAGATCTCCGGCAGGAAGCGGTCGGCGAGCCCGGTGTCGACGAGCAGGCGCAGGCCGGTGAGCGGGTCGGCGCTGGACATCAGCTTGGTGAACTCGTCCCGGACCCGTTCCGCGGTGATCCGGTCGAGATCAGAAGCCATGTCCCGCATGGCCGAAACGACGGAATCCTCCACAGTGAACCGGAGTTTTGCCGCGAATCGGGCAGCCCGCAGCATCCGAAGTGGATCGTCACCGAACGAGATCGACGGCGCCGCCGGCGTACGGATCACCCGCGCCGCCAGGTCACGCAGACCACCGAACGGGTCGGTGAACTCGTGCCCCGGCACCGACACGGCCATCGCGTTGATGGTGAAGTCACGCCGCGACAGGTCGTCGATGAGCGATTTCCCGTAGGACACCACCGGATTGCGGGTCACCCCGTCGTAGGCCTCGGCCCGGTACGTGGTGATCTCGATCCGCAGACCGTTCTTCTGGATGCCGATCGTGCCGAACTCGCGCCCGGTCTCCCAGATCGCGTCGGCCCAGCCGCTCACCGCCGCGAGGGTCTGCTCGGGCCGGGCATCGGTGCAGAAGTCGAGGTCGTCGCCGAGGGTGCCGAGCAACGCGTCGCGGACCGAACCACCGACCAGGTGCAACTCGTGCCCGGAATCGGCGAATCGCCGCCCGAGCTCATCGGCTACGGGGGACACGCGGAGCAACTCGGCTACCGCTTTCTGCTGGGCGTCGTTCAACACAGACATGGGGTCACCAGGGTATCGGGCATGGCACGAGGAGTTATCGCCGGGCAGGATTGGGCGCATGCCGGTTCCCGAGGCCTTGCGCCGTTTGTCCCAGGACCCCGACTTCTGGACCGGTCAGGTGACCGAGGTCGCCGAGCTGCACATCTCATTCCCCGTGGTGGGCGGCTACTCGCTGACTCTAGATATCGATCTACCGGCCGGCGACCGATATCTGGGCCTGCGCCGGCCCGCCTCCAGCGAGCCGGTGCCGCTGGGCTGGGCGCCCGCCGAGGGCCCCTTCCCGGCCTCGCTGCACTGGTGGGAGCTGGAGTCCTTCGCCCGGGTGATCGCCCTCGCCGACCCGCTGCTGCCACATCCGGGTCTGGTGGTGGCCCTGCTGTCGCCGTTCGCCCCGGCCGGCGAGGACGACGATCCGGCCGGGATCGCCGCGGTTCGCGAGGCCGCGTACCGCTCGCTGCGCCGCGAGGTCCCGGCCGTCGCGCCCTCCGGGCCCGAGCAGACCCCGCTGCCGCTCTTCGCCGACGAACGCTGGTGGCCGACGCCTCCGGCGCCGTCACCGCAGGTCCTGGACGAGGCCGCGATCGCGGCGTTGAGCGCGCCGGCCCGAGCGCGGCTCCAGGTTCGCGCCGGCGAGCGGTTCCCCCATGAGGACCTTGCCGATCTGGTACGCCGTACCAGTGCCGTTCTCACACTTCTGCCAAACCAGGAGGGGTACGCCGAAACGCGTCCCCTGGCCAGGCGGATCGCCGACTCGGGCGACCTGGCCGGAGTGCCGGCTCTGCTCGGCGCGCTGACCGAGGCCGGCTGTGATCATCCGACCGTGCTGGATGCGCTGAGTGAGCCTCTCGTGCCGCTGGAGGCATGCTGGATGGTGGAGACCCTGGCCGGAGCTCAACCCGGCACCCTCCTGCGTCACCACGTGTGACTTTTGCGCTTTATGGTGGCTGCAACATCGGCAGGGTTCTGGAGGCTTTGGTGAACGGCGGCCTGTACCGCAGCACGCACGCGGCACCGGATGGTCAGCCTCCGCGGCAGGACGGCGTGACAGTCGTCTCGGTCGAGGAACCCGGTCCGGCGCAGGCCGGGGAGACCAGTGCCGGCAGCACCGCCGGCCAGAGCGCGATCATGGCGATCGGCAGCCTGGTCAGCCGGGTGATCGGCTTCGTCCGGAACGCGCTGATCGGCATGGTCCTCGGCGAGGCGGTCGGTGACGCGTACACCGGCGCCCAGTTCCTGCCCGGTCAGATCTACGAGCTGCTGCTCGGCGGGATCCTGTCCAGCGTGCTCATTCCACTGCTGGTCCGGCGGCGTAAGGCCGATCCGGACGGTGGTCAGGAGTTCACCCAGCGGCTGCTCTCGTTCGCCGTGGTCATGCTCGGCGTGGCGACCGTCCTGGTGGTGCTGGCGGCCCCGCTGATCACCGCGATCCAGACCAGTGGCGACACCACCACACCGGCCTTCCGTGACCTGGTCACGAACTTCTCGTACCTGATCCTGCCGATCATCTTCTTCACCGGCCTGTCGGCGCTGATCGGCGCGGTGCTCAACGTGCGCGGCCACTTCGCCGCGCCGATGTGGGCCCCGATCCTCAACAACATCGTGGTGATCGCGGTGTGTGGGGTGTTCCTGCTGGTCTTCGGCACCGACAAGCAGCTGACCCCGGAGAACATCAGCGGCGCCGAGCTGGCCCTGATCGGCGCCGGCACCCTGCTCGGCATGGTGGTCCAGGCGATCGGCCTGCTCCCGGCCCTGCGCAAGGTCGGTTTCCGCTGGGCGTGGCGCTGGGCGCCGCGGCAGCTCGGGCTGCGCGAGATCGGCAGTCTGGCCGGCTGGATGCTCTGCTACGTCGCAGCCAACCAGATCGCGGTCTTCGCGCTGGTCCGTGCACTGAACAGCGCCGGCAGCGCGGACAACCCGGGCGCCCTGGCCTTCAACAACGTGTTCCTGCTGATGATGATGGCGCACGGGATCATCGGTGTCTCGGTGATCACCGCGTTGCTGCCGAAGATGAGCGCGGCCGCCGCCGAGGGCCGGCTCGACGAGGTCAGCGCGGACCTGAGCCGCGGCATCAAGCTGGTCTCGGCGGCGCTGGCCCCGATCGTGGTGGCCTACGCCGTGCTGGGCGGCCCGATCGCGGTCTTCCTCTTCGCCGGCGGCCGGATCACCAACGCGGACGCGCTGGAGATGGGCACGGTCCTGACCGTGGCGGCGTTCGCCGTCCTGCCGCTGTCGATCAGCTTCCTCTGCACCAACGTCTTCTACGCGATGCAGGGCAACAAGACGGCCGCTCTGATCAACCTGCCGGTGGTGGCGGTCCGGATCACCGGCTACTTCGTGCTCGCCGCGATTCTCGACGCGTCGCTGACCGCGGCCGGGATGACCGCCGCCAACGGCCTCTCCTATCTGCTGTCGGCGCTGATCTCGCTGGCCGTGCTGCGGCGCCGGATCGGCCGGCTGAACCTGGGCTCGGTGACGTCGTCGCTGCTGCGGGTCGCGGTCGCCGCCGCGATCGCCGCGGCGCTGGCGGTGCTGGTGACCCGCCTGCTCCCGGGCTCGGGCGCGCCGGACGGCCGGATCGAGGCGATCGTGCAGATCGCCGTCGGCGGCGTGGTGATCCTGGTCGCCTACCTCGGCGCGGCGCTGCTTCTGCGCGTCGGCGAAGTGAGCCAGGTGGTCGGGATGGTGCGCCGGAAGATCGGGCGCTGATCATCAGATATCCGTCCTGAACAGGTGATTCCCGACTGATCAGACACCGATTCGCCTGATTCGTGTCCTCCTGGACCGGTGCCGCGCCGGGGGGACGACCTGCCAGAGCATGGCCGAGTACGGGTATGGTCGGTGGCGGCATGTGCGGGATCCCGCTGTCCTGAGCGGCCGAGAGGCTGCCCGGGGAATTCGGCACCGAGGAATGCACCACCGAGGGAGGACTGGTGACCCAGGTCGGCGAAGGCCACGAGACCGCGGCCGACGAGGCTGGACCGGTCTTGACCTTCGGTGCCCCCACCGCCGGTGAGGTTCTGGCCGAGCGGTACCAGCTGGAAGAGCACGTCAACAACGACAGCGCCGGCCGGCAGGTGTGGCGCGGTACCGACGTGATCCTCCGGCGCCCGGTCGCCATGGTGCTCCGGTATCCGGGTGGTGACTCCGCGGTCGAGATGCTCCAGGCCGCGGTCGCCGCGAGCCGCGTGATCCACCCCAACCTGGTCGGTGTCTACGACGCGATCGACGAGCAGGAGCGGGCCTACGTGGTCCGCGAGTGGGTCGACGGCGAGTCGCTGCGTGACCTGGTCGGCGCCGAGGGCCCACTCGACCCGGCCCGGGCGATCGCGATCGCGCACTCGGTGGCCGACGCCCTCACCGCCGTGCACGCGACCGGCATGGTGCACGGCAACGTGCATCCCGGCAGCACGCTGATCGCCGACGACGGCCGGGTGGTCCTGGCCGACGCGCGGGCCGACTCGGCCGACAGCACCGAGACCGACATCCGGGCGGTCGGCGGCATCCTCTACTTCGCGCTCACCGGTCACTGGCCGCACACCGAGGTGGGCCGCTCCGCGCTGCCCGACGCCAACCGCGACAGCGCCGGCAACCCGGCCGCTCCGCGCCAGATTCGCGCCGGCATCCCGGCGTACCTCGACGATCTCACGATGGACCTGCTGGACCGCCGGGTCGCGGCGCCGGTCTCCGACGCGCTCACCGCCGAACTGGGCCGGCTGGACGCCGCCGCCGAGGACGAGGAGTTCGAGGATGTCGGTCCGCTCCGCTTCGTGCAGAGCGGCGGATCGTCCTCGTCCGGCGAGCAGGTGCGCAGCGCCCCGAAGATCCTGGTCGGTGTGGGCGCGCTGATCGTCATCGCGATCATCGGCCTGATCTTCGGCATCCGCGCGATCAACAACACCGGCAAGTCGACCGAGGCCGGCAATCCCACGGCGACCCAGCCGGCCGACGCCGGTGACAGCACCGCTCAGCAGCCCGCCCCCGAGCCGCAGAAGATCAAGCTCACCGCTGACATGGTGCGCATGGTCGACCCGCCGCGTGGTGACCGGCTCGACGGTGACCAGGCGAAATACACCATCGACGGTGACCCGAGCACGGTCTGGGAGACCTCGAAATACAACACCGCGCCGTTCGGTGGCCTCAAGCCGGGCATGGGCATCCTGATCAACCTGGGTGAAAAGCGCACCCTGTCCGAGGTGCAGGTCACGACGTCCGCGCCGGGCGCGACCATCGACGTGCGCACCGGGGCGAGCGATCCGGGCGACAGCAAGGCCGGCGACGAGAAGATCGCCAAGGACTTCAAGTCGCTCAGCGACGAGAAACCGGAGAAGGCCACCGGCACGAAGTCGTACTTCACCGGCTTCGACCCGAATGAGAAGTACCAGTACGTGCTGGTCTTCCTCACCGAGCTGCCCCGCTCCGAGGACGGCGACCGATTCCAGATCAGCGTCAGCGAGATCGAGCTGTCCGGCTACTGATCGCCTGCACCTGTGCACTAGATTGCTGGCGTGACGTTCCGGGGCGTATCACCCGGCGACCTCGGTGATGCGCCGAGCGACGCCGAGCTGATCCGTGCCCACGTCGACGGTGATCCGGAGGCGTTCGCCGAGCTGGTGCGCCGCCATCGGGACCGGTTGTGGGCGGTCGCCCTGCGCACGGTCGGCGACCGTGAGGAGGCTGCCGACGCCGTTCAGGACGCTCTGCTGAACGCGCATCGCAACGCGGCCAAGTTCCGCGGCGAGGCGGCCGTCACGACCTGGCTGCACCGCATCGTGGTGAACGCCTGTCTGGACCGGCTGCGCCGCAAGCAGGCGCACCCCACCGTCCCGCTGCCGGACGGCAACCGTGACGACGACCGCCCGACCGGCCCGGAGCCCGTCGCGCCCGTCGCAGACCAGGACACCGTGCTCGTCGTGCGGGACGCGCTGGCCGCCCTGCCGTTCGAGCAGCGCGCCGCGATCGTGCTGGTGGACGTCCAGGGTTACGGCGTCGCCGAGGCGGCCGAGATGCTCGGTGTGGCGGAGGGCACCATCAAGAGCCGATGCGCCCGGGGCCGCGCCAGGATGGCGATGACCCTCGGATATCTGCGGGGGAACCAGAACGGCGACGGGACCGTCCCATCCAGGTCGGACGCGGCGAGCCCGCTGCCGACCGGAGTCGAACGGAGGGAGCCGCGATGACCGGCACCGAGTTCGAGTGGGGCGAGTTCGAGGGGGTCGACATCGACCTGCTCGCCGACTATGTCGGTGGCGCTCTGGACGGCACCCCGGACGCGGAGCGTGTGGCCGGCCTGGTGGCCACCGACGAGACCTGGCGGGCCGCCTTCGAGGCGCTGGAGCCGGGGATGATCGCGGTCGGAGCGGTGCTGCGGGAGCTCGAGCCGGAGCCGATGCCCGACGATCTGGCGGCTCGGCTGGACACGATGTTCCGTGTTGCCGGCGGGGCCACTGAGCCGGCGCCCGCCTCAGGTGAATCAGGGCCGGTGGTAGCCGTACCGGCAAAGGTCGTTGATCTTGATAAGGCCCGGCGACGGCGGCGGTGGGTCGCGCCTGTGACGGTGGCCGCCGCCGCTGTCGCGTTCGCTGGTTTCGGGGTGAACGCAATGCTCACGTCGCCGAAGACGGCGGACACCGCGGCCGGCTCGGTGGCCCGGGAGAACGCCCCCATGTCGGACCAGTCGACGGTCGGCGGCGATGTGCTCCGCAGTGGCACCGACTACACGTCGAGCACGTTGGCCCAGGCCACCGCGACGAAACTGCGGTCGGCCGGCTCGGCCGAGGTCCCACAGGTCACCTCGGCCAACGAACTGTCGGCGGATTCGCTGGACCGGCTGAACACGCCCGATGCGGTCGACGCCTGCATCCAGGAGATCGCCCGGATCAACGGTGGCGGGCTGATCTCGGTGGAGTTCATGGATTATGCGCGGTTCAACGGCCGCCCGGCGCTCATCGTGCGGTTCGTCGCGGCCGACGGCACCTGGGTGTGGGCGGTGGGTCCGGAGTGCGGCACGCCAGGTGCTGGCGCGGACGAGCTGGAGCGCGTGCCGGTACGCTGACGAGAATCCCCGCGTGAGGTCGGACACCAGCCATGCCCGGGGAATGGCGGATGCCTGGCAAGACGTTCTAGCGTGCAGTGTCGCCGATCTGAAACGCGTGCGACGAAACAGACTGAGGAGTCGGCAGTGGACGAGGTCCGCAATCTGATCATCATCGGTTCCGGACCGTCGGGCTACACGGCGGCGTTGTATGCGGCCCGGGCCAACCTCAAGCCGCTGGTGATCGAGGGTGTGCAGTCCGGTGGCGCCCTGATGACCACCACCGAGGTGGAGAATTTCCCGGGGCACCGCGACGGGATCATGGGTCCCGAGCTGATGGACAACATGCGGGCCCAGGCGGAGAAATTCGGCGCCGAGTTCCTGACCGACGACGTCACCCGGGTCGAGCTGGGCGACAAGCCGACCGAGGCCGGCACCGAGGGTCTGAAGACGGTGTGGGTCGGTAAGCAGCAGTTTTTCGCCCGCGCGGTGATCCTGGCGACCGGTTCGGCGTGGCGCCCGATCGGCGTTCCCGGTGAGCAGGAGCTGCTCGGCCACGGCGTGTCGTCGTGTGCCACCTGTGACGGGTTCTTCTTCCGCAACCAGCACATCATCGTGGTCGGCGGTGGTGACTCGGCGATGGAGGAGGCGACCTTCCTGACCCGGTTCGCCGAGACCGTGACGATCGTGCACCGCCGCGACAGCTTCCGGGCCAGCAAGGTCATGCAGAAGCGGGCGCTCGACAACCCGAAGATCAAGATCGAGTGGAACTCGGTGGTCGAGGAGATCCTCGGTACCGACGGCAAGGTCGTCGGCGCGCGTTTGAAGAACGTGCAGACCGGGGAGAGCAAGGTTCTCGATGTGACGGGTGTCTTCGTGGCGATCGGGCACGACCCGCGCAGCGAGCTCTTCAAGGGCCAGATCGAGCTGGACGACGAGGGCTACGTGAAGGTCGACTCGCCGAGCACCCGGACCAACATCCCCGGCGTGTTCGCCGCCGGTGACCTGGTCGACCACACCTACCGGCAGGCCATCACCGCCTCCGGCACCGGCTGTGCCGCGGCGCTGGACGCCGAGCGCTTCATCGCTTCATTCGTAGAGCTGTAAGACCCGGGAGGTCCTTGTGGGAGCAACCAAGGTGGTCACCGACGCCACCTTCGCCAGTGACGTGCTGAAATCCGGCAAGCCGGTGCTCGTCGACTTCTGGGCGGAGTGGTGCGTGCCCTGCAAGAAGGTCGACCCGCTGCTCGCGGAGATCGCCAACGAGATGGGTGACCAGGTCGAAATCGTCAAGGTCAACATCGAGGAGAACCCGGAGACCGCGATGGCGTACGGCGTGATGACCGTGCCCACGCTGACCATCTTCAAGGACGGCGAGCCGTTCAACTCGGTGACCGGCGCGAAGCCGAAGAGCTTCCTGGTCAACTTCATCGAGACGGCGCTGTAGATCCCTCTCCTGTGAACGCCCCGCGCCCCGGTTGGGTCGCGGGGCGTACTCTCGCGGAGGTCGTCCTTTCTCGCCCTAGGGAGTCGTGAGTGCGGTCCATCCGACGCGGAGACACCGGCGTGGCAGTTTCCGAGATCCGGTCGATCCTGGTCGGCCTGGAGCTGCTTGCCGAGGCTGACCCCGATGTCTTCGACGAGGCGCTGGAGACCGCCGTGCGGGCCTTCCAGCAGAGCCGTGGGCTCGGCGTCGACGGCTTGGTCGGCGACGAGACGTGGGGTGCGCTGGACGCGGCCCGCTGGCGGCTCGGTTCCCGGGCACTCTTCCACTCCGTCCCGGACGCGCTGGTCGGCGAGGACGTCCGTGCCCTTCAGGAGCGGCTGCTGGAGATGGGCTACGACACCGGCCGCCCCGACGCCGTCTACGGCGCCCGGACGGCTCGTGCGGTCGCCCAGTTCCAGCGTGAGGTCGGGCTCGTCCAGGACGGCTCCTGTGGCCCGCAGACCATGAAGGCGTTGCGCCGGCTCGGCCGCAAGGTCGTCGGCGGCCGCCCGCAGTGGCTGCGCGAGGCCGAGGCGTTCCGCCAGTCCGGTCCCAACCTGGTCGGCAAGACCATCGTCATCGACCCCGGCCACGGCGGCGGTGACGACACCGGTGTGGTGGTGCCGGACGGCCCGCTCCGGTGGAACGAGGCGGATCTCGTCTTCGACCTGGCGTCCCGGCTCGAGGGCCGGCTCTCCGCGGCCGGCATGCGGGTGCACCTGACCCGTGGCCCGTCACCGGCCGCCCCGATGAGTGGCGCCGAGCGGGCCGCGCTGGCCAACACGCTCGGCGCGGACCTGCTGATCTCACTGCACCTGGACGGGCACGACTCCGAGTCGGCCGAGGGTGTGGCGTCCTACCACTACGGCACCGGAAACGGGCTAAGCTCCACGGTCGGCGAGCGGCTGGCCAACCTGGTGCAGCGGGAGATCGTCGTGCGGACCGGGATGCACGATTGCCGTACGCATGCCAAGACCTGGGATCTGCTCCGCCTGACCCGGATGCCGACGGTGCGTGTCGACCTCGGTTATCTGACGTCGCCGGCCGACCGTGCGCGGCTGATCGACCCGCTGTTCCGGGAGCAGATCGTCGAGGCGCTGCTCGCCGCGGTGCAGCGGATGTATTTCCCGGTGGAACGCGACGTCCCCACCGGCTCGATCGACGTCCGCCAGCTGCGGCTGGCGCTCGCCGATAAGAGCTAGCGGTTTTCTAGCTCTTATCGGCGAGGCTCTTGTGCGGGATTTGATGGGCATAGATAAGAGCTAGCGGTTTCTAGTTCTCCGCAGACCTCGTGGCTGCGACCGGGCGGACCGGGCGCAAGAGGGTCTCCGGGCTCATCGAGCCGAGCAGTTTCTCCAGCGCGTACTCCACGTCGGACTTCCAGGACAGGGCCGTCCGCAACTCCAGCCGCAGCCGCGGGTAACGGGGGTGCGGGCGGACCGTCTTGAAGCCCACCGACAGGAAGAAGTCGACCGGGGCCAGACAGGCCGACTCGTCACCTGTCTCGTCCGGTTTGGCGTCGCCGAAGGCCTCGATCGCCTTCACCCCGCGTTTGGTGAGGTCACGGGCCACGCCCTGGACCAGCATCCGCCCGAGGCCCCCGCCGGCGAATGCGGGCACCACCTTGGCCGTGGTCAGCAGGGCGGCGTCAGCGCTCACCGGAGACGTCGGGAAGGCCATGCCACGGGGCACGTAGGCGGGCGGCGCATACATCACGAAACCGGCCGGCATCCCGTCGACATACGCCAGCTTGCCGCACGAGCCCCACTCCAGCAGTGTCTGCGAGACCCAGGCTTCCTTTTCGAGCCCCGGATCGCCGGTAGCACAGGCCCGCTCCGCAGAGACCGGATCAAGCTCCCAGTAGACACACTGCCGGCAGGGCCGGGGCAGGTCCTCGAGCGTATCGAGGGTGAGATTGACCAGGCGTCGCGACATGTGCCGACCCCTTGCATTCGCACGGGCATGGACCGGACGCCGCCGCGCCCCCGCCGAATCCTACGTCGGAACCACCATGAACGGGAGCAGGTCGGGCAAGTGCCGGGCGGCATTAGGATCGCTTTCAGTCTCATTTTCAAGGGGTGATTCGCATGACCGGTACAACTCAGGACGATTACACCGATCGGTACGCGCGACGGGTGCGCGGGATGACCACGTCGGAGATCCGGGCCCTGTTCGCCGTCGCCAGCCGTCCGGAGGTGGTGTCGCTGGCCGGCGGCTCGCCGTACATCGCCGCGCTGCCACTGGACGCGGTCGGTGAGATGCTCGGCGACCTGGCCTCCCAGCAGGGCGCCACCAGCCTCCAGTACGGCATCGGCCAGGGCACCGTCGACCTGCGGGAGCGGATCTGCGAGGTGATGTCGCTGTCCGGCATCACGAACGCGTCCCCCGACGACGTGGTGGTCACCGTCGGTGGACAGCAGGCCCTCGACCTCCTGGCCCGCCTCTTCCTGGACCCGGGTGACGTGGTGCTCGCCGAGGGGCCGACCTATGTCGGCGCACTCGGCGTGTTCCAGGCCGCCCAGGCACAGGTCCGGCACGTGGCCATGGACGCCGAGGGCCTTATCCCGGCGGCACTGGAGGAGGCAATCCGGGCCACCGCGAGGGAAGGGAGGCAAGCGAAGTTCCTGTACACGATCCCCACCTTCCAGAACCCGGCCGGAGTCACCCTGTCGGAGGCGCGTCGCGAGCAGATCCTGGACATCTGCGAGCGGGCCGGGCTGCTGGTGGTGGAGGACGACCCGTACGGAATGCTCTCCTTCGAGGGTGACGCCCCGCTGCCGCTGCGGGCCCGCCGCCGGGAGGGTGTCTTCTACTGCTCGACCTTCTCCAAGACCTTCGCGCCGGGTCTGCGGGTCGGCTGGGTCCTGGCGCCGCACGCCGTCCGGGAGAAACTGGTCATGATGAGCGAGGCCAACGTGCTGTGCCCCAGCGCGTTCGCCCAGGCCGCCGTCACCCAGTACCTGACGACCATGCCGTGGCGCGAGCAGATCAAGGTCTACCGGGAGATCTACCGCGAGCGCCGGGACGCGCTGCTCAGCGCCCTGGAGGACCTGATGCCGGCCGGCACCACCTGGACCAGGCCGACGGGCGGCCTGTTCGTCTGGGCGACCCTGCCCGAGGGCCTCGATTCGAAGGCGATGATGCCGCGGGCCATCGCTGCGCGGGTCGCCTACGTGCCCGGAACCGGCTTCTACGCCAACGGGACCGGGCGGGGCAACATGCGGCTCAACTTCAGCTTCTCGGCCCCGGAGCGGCTTCGTGAGGGCGTGCGGCGCCTGTCCGGGGTGATGGAGCAGGAGCTGGCCATGCGTGCCGTCTTCGGCGAAGCCGGCCTTCAGCCGGGACATCAGCGCCGTCGTGGCCCGGCCGCCGCGGATGCGCCCGGCCCCGACTTGGCATGATCACAGGCATGGGTACGCGTGACGACTTGCGAGTTCTGGTCCTGGCCGGCGGGCTGTCCTATGAACGGGATGTGTCCCTGCGGTCCGGTCGCCGGGTGCTCGACGCGCTCCGGTCCGTCGGCCTGACCGCCGAACTCCACGACGCCGACGTGTCCCTGCTGCCGGCGCTCCAGGCTGATCCGCCGGACGCGGTCGTCATCGCGCTGCACGGCGCCACCGGTGAGGACGGGTCGTTGCGTGGGGTCCTCGACCTGTGCGGGGTGCCCTACGTGGGCGCCGACGCGCAGGCGGCCCGGCTCGCCTGGGACAAGCCGTCGGCCAAGTCGATGCTGCGTGAAGCCGGCATCCCGACACCCGACTGGGTGGCGCTGCCGCATGACCGGTTCTCCGAGCTCGGTGCCGTCGCTGTCCTCGACCGGATCGTCGAACGGCTCGGGCTGCCGCTCATGGTGAAACCGGCGCAGGGCGGGTCCGGGCTGGGGGCCGCGGTGGTCCGGGAGGCAGGTGACCTTCCGGCTGCGATGGTGGGATGTTTCGCGTACGACTCGACGGCGCTCGTCGAGCAATATGTGACCGGCACCAACGTGACTGTCGCGATCGTCGACGGGGATGGTGGGCCGTCGACGTTGCCGATCGTGGAGATCGTGCCGCGTGACGGGGTGTACGACTATGCGGCCCGGTACACGGCCGGTCTGACCACCTGGCATGTGCCGGCCCGCCTGTCGGAGACGGTTGCTTCGCGGGTTTCGGAGGCGGCGCTGGCGGCGTACAAGGCCCTGGGTCTTCGAGATCTGTCCCGCATCGACGTGATCGTCACCGCGGATGGTGAGCCCCATGTTCTGGGTTGCAACGTGTCGCCGGGGATGACCGAGACGTCGTTGCTGCCGTTGGCCGTTCAGGCGGCCGGGGTGGATCTCGGTGTGGTGTTGAGCGGGCTGGTGGAGCGGGCGGTGTCGCGGCGGGGGCGCTGAATCGGTTGTTTCACGTGACGGGCCCGGCGGATCACCGCCGGGCCCGTCGTCTTGTTCCAGGTCACTCTGCCGTCCTGCCGTCCTGCCGTCCTGCCGTCCTGCCGTCCTGCCGTCCTGCCGTCCTGCCGTCCTGCCGTCCTGCCGTCCGATTTTCTAGGTCTCGGACGCTTCTACATCGCCGAGGGTCGCGGGTCGACGGCCTTCATCCGCATCCGTTCCCATACTGGTGGGAACGTTGATCGTGGCCGGCGACTCCCACTCGATGTGAGCCGGCTCGGTATTGGCCTGTCCGCCGAAATCAGCCAGCCAGGCCGCGACGAGGGCCAGGTTCTCCCGCCACTGCGACTCGGGTATCACCGGCAGGATGTCGTCCCAGAGCGACAGGAACGTCCCCCGAAGCTGAAGCCGCCCATAGGGCCGGGCCAGGAACCACATGTGCAGATGCGCCGAACCGTCCCCCCAACGATTCACGTGAACCCGCGCCACACCGTCAAGCGACCGGATGGCCCGCTCAAGCCGAACCGTCATGACTCCGAGCTCCGCTGCCAGCAGATTGGGCAGGTCACCGAGATCAAGGTGCGAGCGGCATTCAAGAATCAAGACCATCGGCAGTCCGGTAGGCCGGTCCATGGCACGCACGCGCCATCTCTCACTGACCCAGATGTACGCGTCATCGGACGTCCCGCACGCCACACACTCGGAGCCGTCCTCCCCGCTCCGAGGCGGCTCTACCTCCACCGGCGGCGCAAGTTTCTTGACCCGCATATCACCCTCGAAGGGGAACGACGGCCAGCGTGTGAAATCAGGAAGGGAGGAGGTGTTCTCAGACACGACGTGACCTTAGCCCAGCCCAGGAGGGGCTGTCCCGGGTCAATTTCGCACGACGGAGGGACTCTCCCCATGTCGATGACGATGAAAATGAGTCCTTCCACACACCCGCCTTCAAGTTATCCACAGGAGTTATCCACAGGCACCCTCGTTTCACGTGAAACACGACGTAGAACGCTTGCGCACCCTGTGGATAGAGCAGTGGACGGCCCGCACGACATCGGCGTCGTTTCACGTGAAACACCACCAGCCTCAGAATCAACAGGCGCAACACACAGGTTGTGGATAGTGGCACTCACGCATGTCTGAAGCCTCGCCTCATGGGTCTCGACAGCCCCACAGGCAACCTCACCAGGCAACCGGGAGGAGCGCCCATCCAGGTGAGATGCCGGCCCAGTTCCTCACGCCGCGAGGCCGCCTCAAGGCACCCCGGCTTCCCGCGCACACTCCTACGCATCTGCCACTGCCACCAAGGGCCCGGCACCTCAGATCGTCTCGGGCCCGGATCGCCCCGAGGCTTAGATGCTCCAAGTTTCCGGCCACCTTAGGGTCCGGCCGCCATGGGGTTCTCGCCACCTGGAGGTCCGGCCCTCTTGAGGTCCCGCGACCTTGAGGTTTCCGCACCCGAAGGTTCCCACGACCTTCAGGCCCCGCCACCCTCAGGACCCCGCCACCTACAGATTTCCGCTACCCCTGAAGGGTGTCCTGCCGTCTTCAGGTTCCGCCGCCCCTGAAGGTGCTGCCATCTTCAGGTTCCCACCACCTCGGGCTCCAACTGATCGAGGCCCCGAACCGCCTGAGATCTCGGTCCGCTCTGAGTCTTGGACCGCTCCCGCCCGGCTGGCTGGCTGGCTTCGAAACTCCGCCTCACCGAACGTGAACGCCGTTCGCTCAACCACGACGCACCGATCCATTGGACAGACCAGATCAAGCAACTCAACCTTCGGAGATCAACGACGTCCGCTGGAGGTCATCTCGACACGAGCCGACTCGACGCAGCTCGGCCCGAGCGCTCGAACAAACTACGGCTCGGCCAACCTTCATCCCGCGGCCACTCCACGCCGTCCACGGCGCATGCCTCTTGGGATCGAAGGGCCGAATCAGGTGCCACGAGGAACCTCAAGATGCGGAACAGCGCCCCTGGGCGTAGGCGATCGGCGGCAACTCCAACGGCGAGTATTCGCAGGCGCCGAACCGGATCGTGCCAAAGCTGTCCGACAAGACGTCTAGAGAGCTTCCGGAGTCGAGGTCACTGGTTCCCCGAACCTCGACCGCAAAGGGCCGTCGGCGGTCGCGGAGGCGACCTCGGCGACCCCCCAAGCCATCCGCACCGCTGACCGCTCGACTGTCCATCCGCCCGGGACGAACCGCAGACAGTTCGATGCCAGTCCCGCTGGCGCCATGCCTCCTATCAACCGGCACACGCCATCCAAGACCTGCGGTCAAGAAGGATCGCGCGGTTGCGCCACGTGTCGAAGCGCCACCATCTGGATGTCTACTTAGCATGCTCACCGAAACGGTGCCCCCACAAAGACCTGCTTTCGCATGCAGCCATCCGCACAGTCACAGCCGGCCCGGAACGCTCGGGAAGCGCCGGAGCGCCCAGGAGGCCGCCGCGTTCCGCGGCCAGAAGGCCGCCGCGCTCTGCGCACAGGAGGCCGCCGCATCTCTGCGGCTGACGCCCAGAAGCTCCGTGTTCCAGTCGACGCCAGAAGACACCGGTGCACTCCGGCGGGATACCCAGAAGCCGGCGCCGGGCCGCACCTCAACCTAAACACTGGATCCACGCCGTTCGGCAGTGGTTACCCCGGTCACGCCCGGGCTCCCGCTGCGCCGCCACTTCGATTGCACCGTCGCACCTGGCATCCCGCTCCAGGCTCAGCGTGCACTGCTGGCCACGCACCGATGTTCTCTACGACAGTTCCGACCAGACTCACCCGAAGGCAAGATTCAGCTCGGCGCGCTGTCACGCCTCATTGCGTCCCGTGGAACGGGAAGGCTCGCGATGGCATCCCAAAGACGATCCGAATACGGCCCGGGCGATCCAGCGATTTCGACGCGCCGTTGCCCTCCTTGAGAATCGTGATTCCTCCAGCAACCCGACGACGGCCGGAACTCTGTTGAGCGAGCCAGCATTTGGCTCTAGGTCCAACCTGCCATCCACCAAAGCCTGCACCTCGCCAACGGATCACCACGTCGGACTTGTATGACTGCCAAGTCTCAACCGCCGCATCAAGCGTCGCAATCGCAGGGCTTCAATCCGCCTGACCTTGCCTATCCGCCGCCCCGACGCACCGGAGCACACCTTGCCGGTGTTCCTCGAAAATCAGCAGAGCAGGCAATCAAGTCCTCCAGCTCTCGGGCAACCCGCTCGCCAGCGGCCCGCAGATCTCGTGACCCCTGATGGTGCCGCTTTTAGGAGCCCATCGCGGTTCCCCTGTGGCAGGCCACCAAACATCGGCCGGTACATCCACCACTCGCCTGCCTTAGCAGTCCACTCCCTCCAGCGGAGCCGCGCTTCGCTCACCCGCCTCGTCACAACTGGCCCCGAGAGCAACAGTTCGCGGACTCAGTACCGCAGCAGGCCAATCCACGATCGGGATTAGCGCTCCGAGCCACCCGCGCTCTGCGGGCCCCCAATCTGAATCTGCCCGCGAGGCCCCCGATCGGGATTCCGAGAAGTCGGAACCCTCTTGCGTACCCACAAGCCTGGTGGCGATCCCGTTTCACGTGGAACCAGAGACCCATCCGACTTGGTCCGCAGGGATGCACCCCGATCATCGCCTGTGGTGCGGGCCCTCCATCCGACGGCTGAGGCTGATCTCATTCGGCTTGCGATGCCATCCTTACCCGCCTCGTTTCCCACCTGCCGCGCTCACCGCTTGGCCCAATGGGTGTCCCAGGCGATGCCAGCCGCCGCAGTCCCACTCGCGGCCGAACAACCACTCCCATCAGCCGTAGATCAGCCGCAGCCAACGAGGTCGCTCCACATCGCAGCGTCACCCCAATGACAAGTTCCGCAAGCCGGCAGGAAAGGCCACCAAGACAGGTTCCCGTTCGGAGCGCCTAACACAGGCCTCGTTGAAGACTTCGGTCCAAGGCACCGCAAACAACGCGGTGGCTACACACCTGACCCCCTTGCAATTCCTCATCGATCGAACCGTCGACTGATGAGGGCTTCCCGAGCGCGACACGCTCAATCGCCCGCTGCCGACCGAATCCACAAGATCAAGCCGCCAAGCCTGTCCTGTGTCGGCACCCAAGCGGCACAGCCCGCAAGCAGACCCCGCCGATCAACCGATAAGTGCGTCGCTTGTCTCTACGGCCGGCAAGGAGCATCGCTTGCGTGCTGATTCTCCAATCAGCCAGGAGCTTGGTTCACCCTCACCCACCGTTTCACGTGAAACACCGGGCACCGGGCACCGGGCACCGGGCACCGGGCACCGGGCACCGGGCACCGGGCACCGGGCACCGGGCACCGGGCACCGGGCACCGGGCACCGGGCACCG
>NZ_JBEZXU010000005.1:182877-183909 GCF_040638175.1 Actinoplanes sp. NPDC026670 | reverse complement strand
CGGGCAAATCTGCCACAGCGCTGTTTCACGTGAAACGGAACGGCTTCGTTTCGCACCTGCTTCCGGTCATCGAACCCCCGATGCGGACGCGCACAGAGTCGTGAGACCACCGCGCGCTAGGTCGGAGACACCACTGGAGTACAAGACGATCCGGCCCAACCCGAGGCTGCTGGGACACAGCAACTACCGACCCTTAGATCCGGCGCGCTGAGGTCTCGGCCGAGCAAGAACGGGCCTGCCTCTCCGATGAGAGATATCGGGCGGGAGAACAGCCATCGGATGGACACGCCCCAGGTTTACGACTCATCGCAACCGAGGGCCAATGAGACACTCCGCATCTAAAAGCATCTCGGCCTGGACTGCGAGAAGTGTCTGGCCGGCATCGCACCGCATGCCCGTCCACTGGCTACTGGCAACCACATCGAGCCGTAACGGTTTTGCTGAGGCCGCCAGTAGCCCGCGGAGCGGAGTCACCTCAGCCGAACGAGGCACGATGAGCCAGGCCCGCCACTCAACCCAGTGTGGAGACGAGTCACCGCAATCATGCCACTCCACAAGATCACCGAGGATCGGCGCCTTGGCGATGTTTCACGTGAAACGGGCCTCGAGAGACATGTCCCGGAAGCTAGCGCCGCAATCGACACAGAAGCGGTCCACCCCAAACCGATCTCCTACGGCTGCCCTGTCCCAAACACGCCGGCACCACATCCCGCGTCGGCTCCGGGTGCTCAATCACGTAGAGCGGGCTGCGCACGCGAACCACAGCCCAGCCGGACACTCATCTCAGTGGCTAGTCGGATTCGATGCTGGCTCGCTCCTCCGAACTGACATCAAAGCAGCTTCCATGCTCCGGTCGCCCGAGGAACGGTAGCCACGCAAAAGCAGGGTCAGGCAACAGGTGTGCCGGCGCCGGTGAGGCCATGCCCTTCACGGATGCCGGCTCGGCTCGGCTCGGCTCGGCTCGGCTCGGCTCGGCTCGGCTCGGCTCGGCTCGGCTCGGCTCGGCTCGGCTCGGCTCGGCTCGGCTCGGCT